>DASRBR010000421.1:0-8874 GCA_035653495.1 Verrucomicrobiia bacterium | reverse complement strand
CTGTCTTGCGCAAATCCGGGGAAAAATCACCGAAGATTCGTGCATTGGACCCCTGAACGCGGGAGGACTGAATGGCGCGATTGGAGAGCCGAGCGCGGTGTCTTCGCTCTCTGCCCGCAAATGCTTTTGCGGGGGGGAGAGTCGGAAAGAGGGGATCGTATTTAGAAAATCCCAAAGCGTCTTTTGCCAACAAAATCGTGGCTATTCGCAATAAGCGCCTCCATGAACCCAATGCTGGTAGGGACATCGCGCTGCGATGTCCGCGGACGGCGCAGCGCGCCGTCCCTACCTGGTGCTGATCATTCCTGCTTGCGCAAACCGGTTTTGGTGATGCAGGTGGCTTCCTGATAGATGTCGTAATCAGTATTCACTTCCCAGAGATTGTGTTTCGAGCCGGATGCGATATTTTCCGCCGCCAAAATGCCCATCAGGATGCTGTGGTCCTGGTTGTTATATTTGAATGCGCCGTAGCGCCCGATAACACTGAGGCCGGAGATGCCGGACAAGTATTCTTCCACCGGCCTGAGACGTTGCTTGTAACCGATGTCATAAACGGGGTAGCAGCGTTTGATGCGAAGCACGTGGCCGGACAGGATTCGCGCGCCATTGACGAGCCCGGTGCGCGGTAATTCCTGGCTGGCAAGCGCAATCGTTTTCTTATCCTCCTGCTGCCAGAGCGCATCATCGTCGTAACACCAGTACTCAATGGCCAGGATGGTGGTTTTGGCAGGGCCGTGGAGTTCCGGCACCCAGTTGCGGAAATTCGAGATGCGGCCCATTTGCAAGTCGGGCGAATGGATGTAAACCCAGTTGTCGGGAAACAGGTTCTCGCTGTCCACCTCCAGGTAAACCAGAACTGTGTTGCGGAATTTGAGCGATTCGGCGCTGCGGCTGATTTTTTCCGGCACACCGGGAAGCTGACTGACGAGCTGCGTGATCGGCATCGTCGAAACAATGTGGTCGAACTTCTCCACCGTGCCATTGTCCAGTTCGATGCCGGTCGCGCGATTGTTCTCCACCAGCACGCGCCGCACGGGTTGGCGGCAATGCACCTGGCCGCCGTTTTGTTTCACGGATGCCACCATGCGCTCGTACACCATCCCAGTCCCGCCGATAGGATAGGCAAACTCGTCGGCGAGTGTCTTGTGACGATTTTGCCTGCCGCCGCGCAGGGCATTTTTCACGGCTTCGGAAAGCGTGAGTTTTTTGATGCGTTGGGCGGCGAAATCCGCATCCAGCTTGCGGCAGGAAATGCCCCACAGTTTTTCGCTGTAACTCTTGAAAAAAATCTCGAACAACCGGCGGCCAAAGCGATTCACGACCCACGCCTCAAACGAGCCGTCCAGCGGCAACGGTGAAAAACGGGCCTTGATGTAGCTCCCGATGCAACGGGGCGTTTCCAAGGGCCCAAGCTTGGCGAAGGCTTCCAGGGGCTTCAGAGGATAATGAAAAAATTTCCCGCGATAAACGATGCGCGTGAGCCGGTGGACCATTCGATAATCCGCTCCCACCACTTCCAGCCAAAGTTCATTCACGCGGCGATCGCTGCTGAGAAAACGGTGCGGGCCCAAATCCACTTTCTGGCCCCAAAGCTCGATGGTTTTGGCCAATCCACCGACGCTCGGGCCGGCTTCGAAGACCTGTGCGGGTATTTTCGACTTGCAAAGTTTGTATGCTGCCGACATTCCGGCGGGGCCGGCCCCGATGACAGCAACTTTCATGACGTTGATTTCAAACTGTTTATATCTTGAGACAAGATTGATTAGGTTAATTTATGGATTTCGATAAAGTCAAGCGTCCCGCTCCGCTCTTGCGAAGCATTGGTGCAGGCTGCGCACTGCTGCGTTCATTTTTTTCACATTGTCGGAAGGGCGCCATGTGGCTTACGTTGGGGGCCAAATATAAACGCGTCTGAATCTGAATGACCATTAACGAAATTCTCGAAACCGTTCGCCGGGTGGAGATCCGCACCAACCGGCTCGTGAACGACATGATGGTCGGCGCGTACCTCAGCCGCTTCAAGGGGCGCGGAATGGATTTTGAGGAACTCCGCGAATACATCCCCGGCGATGACGTGCGCGACATCGATTGGAACGTGACCAACCGCATGGGCCGGCCGTTCGTGAAACGTTTTCGCGAAGAACGTGAACTGGGTGTCATCCTCGCGGTAGATGTCTCGGCTTCGAGCGCGTTCGGCTCGGCTAGGCTCAGCAAACGCGAGGCGGCTGTCGAGATCGCGGCGACGCTCGCCTGTTCCGCCGCGCGCAGCAGCGACAAGGTCGGCCTGCTGTTGTTCACCGACGAAGTCGAATTGTTTTTGCCGCCGCGCAAAGGACGCCGGCATATTTTGCGCACGATCAAGGAAATGCTTTTCTTCAAGCCCAGGCATCGCGGCACGAACATCCCGGCTGTGCTCACGTTTCTCAATCACGTCATCAAACGGCGTTCCATCGTTTTTTTGTTCACCGATTTTTTGCACAGTTTTGGAGCGGGCGCGCGCAGCCCGGAAGCGGGCGGGATTTTGTTGCAACGCATCGGCATGGCCAATTCCAAGCACGACCTCGTTTGCGTGCATCTGCACGATCCGCGGGAAAGCGAGCTGCCCAACGCGGGATTGCTGACGATTGAAGATGCCGAAACAGGCGAAATGCTGGAACTTGATTCGATGCGCTCGGGCGTGCGGCAAACGTATGCGCGGGCCAATGCGGCGCGATTAAGCGAACTCGACCGCGCGATGCGTCATGCCGGCGTGGACACGCTGCGTTTCAGCACCGGCGAAGCGTTCGCCCAGGTGTTGCAAAAGTTTTTTGAGACCCGTCGCGGCAGGAGGCGTGGATGAGGCATGGTTTCATGCTGAGAAATTTAGAATCACCGCAGCGGATGTGCCCCAAATGTGTAGCGCAGAGTTTTACTCTGCTGTATCGCCGAGTTGCACTCGGCAAGGCTCAAGGCAAATCGACCAATGCGGAATGTTCCGAAAACCGGCAGAGTGAAACTCTGCGATACAGCAGGCTTCAAGCCTGCGCTACGGGTGCTCGCCTTGCGAAGTTGTCTCAATTTTGTGGCTCATTGCCGCACAGGCTTATCGCGTGTTTGATTTTTATTGCCGGAACCGTCCGAGGGCAGGGTCATCAACTTCCACCGTTGCAACCGGCGCATGGTGAATTGGCGCCTACTTTCTGGGAACAACACGGCTGGCACGTGATTGCCGGTGCTGCATTTTGTCTGGCGTTGATTGCGCTGATCATTTTCTGGCTTCGCCGCCCGAAAATCGTCATTGCTGAACCGCCCGCCACAGCCGCTCGACGCGCTCTCGAAAGCTGGCGCAATCGCGCCGAAGATGGCGCGCTGGTCGCGGACGTGACGCGTGTGGTGCGGCGCTACGTGGTCTGCGCCTTCAATCTTCCTTCCGAAGAATTGACCACGACGGAATTTCGGAAAGCCTTGCTATCGGATCCACATATTCCACGTGATGTCGGCGCTGCTGCCGGCGATTTTCTGCGCCGCTGCGATCAATGGAAATTTGCGCCCGCCCCACCGGCCCCGCCTCTGGAGGCGGTCGCTTTTGCGCTGGAATTGATAAATAAAATGGAGGCGGCTCGCGCGCCGGTCCCTGCAAATACGCAATGACCTCTCACTTTGAATTTCAATTTCCGTGGGTTTTGGCATTGCTGGCCTTGCTGCCGGTGTATGCGTTTCTGCGGGGACGCGTCGGCAAACTTTCCGCATTGCGCTTTTCCAGCGCGGACATTGCGCGAGCGGCTGGCGCAGCGGCGCGTGGCGCAGCAGGACGATTGCTGCTCTTTCTTCGACTGCTCGTGGTGGCGTTGTGCATTGTGGCGCTTGCGGGTCCGCGTTTTGCGAATGACCGGACGGAAACGCAGGCCAGCGGCGTTGACATCATGCTGGTGCTCGATTTGTCGTGGTCGATGGAATCGCTCGACATGGGCGGGACGACGGAGGAAACGACGCGTTTTGGCATCGCCAGTTCTGTGCTGGAAGATTTCATCGGCAAACGGCCAAATGACCGCATTGGCCTGATTGCCTTTTCGGGCGTGCCGTACCTGGCAAGTCCGCTCACACTTAATCACGATTGGCTCACGCAAAATCTTCAGCGCCTGCATGTCGGCACGATTCGCGAACTGGGCACGGCGATTGGCGATGCCACCGCCGCCGCCGCCAAACGCCTCGAAATGCTCAAGGCCAGCAAAAGCCGCCTCATCATCCTGCTCACCGATGGCGACAATAACCAGGGCGAGATCGATCCCGTTCCTGCCGCACAAGTTGCCGCGGCGATCGGCGCGAAGATTTACACCATAGGCATTGGCATCGAGGAGCCATGCCGTTTGCCTGCATTCGATGTCAACACCGGCAAGTTGCGCCGGGGCGAGGAGGGCCAGGTCATCTACTCAGGGATGATTTTGCAACCGGCGAATTATTCCGTGCTCGGCAAAATGGCGAAAATCGCGCGTGGCAGGTTTTACCGCGCAAAAAACCGGAGCGAACTCCAGAGCATTTACAACGAGATTGACCGGTTGGAAAAAACAGAAATCAAATTGCGCCGTTACACGACTTTCACGCCGCTTTTCCAATGGCCATTGCTGGCGGCGTTTGCATTGCTGGGATTGGAAATGATTTTGGCGAACACGCGTTATCGCCGATTGCCCTAGAACACATGGATTTTCGACACCCACATTTTGCGGAACCTGGCTGGCTGTGGCTTGCAGTGCTGGCGCCCGTCGCGCTGATTTTGCTGCAACGCTATGCCGCGTGGGCAAGAAAACGGCAAATGACATTATTCGCGGCGCCGGAATTGCTCGCCGATTTGATGCGTTCGCACAGCCCGATTAGGCGCACCATCAAAAATATCGTTCTGGTGCTTGCGATCGCGGCGATGGGCATCGCCCTCGCGCGACCGCAATGGGGCGAAACGACGGAAATCTCGCAAACGCTCGGTGAAGACATTCTTTTCGTGCTCGATTGTTCCAAGAGCATGCTGGCTTCGGACGTTGCGCCCAATCGACTCAACCGCGCCAAGTACGCCATCCTCGATTTCGTCCAAAAACATGGCCGCGGCCGTGTTGGTTTGGTGGCGTTCTCAGGCCAGGCATTTTTGGAATGCCCGCTGACCTTTGATTACGACGCTTTTCGGGAATCGCTGCTGGCGGTGGATGAAAAAACCATTCCGGTGCCCGGCACGGACATCGGCCGCGCGCTTGATGAGGGTTACCGCGCTATGGAAAAGAATGAGCGCCGCAAGGTGATGGTGCTTGTGACGGATGGCGAGGACCTGGAGAATTCGGGCGTCACCACCGCGAAAGCGCTCGGGGAAAAAGGGATTGTGGTCTATGCCATCGGGGTGGGCACGGCGGCGGGAAGTCCCATCCAAATCGTCAATGATCGCGGCATGACCGAACCTTTGCGCGACCGCGATGGCACAGTGGTGGTGAGCCATTTGGATGAGGCAACATTGACCACAATCGCAAACACGACGCATGGCAGCTACGAACCGCTGGGGCCGTTGGGCGAGGGGCTGAATCATATCCGCAAGCTCGTCGAAGATTCCTCCAACACCACGCAATCTTCCAAGATGCGCAAGCTGGGCGTGGACAGGTTCTACATCCCGGTAGGAATTCTCACGATCCTGCTGGCGCTAGAATCTTTGATTGGCACGCGGCGGAAATTGCACGAAAGTGAAATAGGCGCATGAAGCATCACGAAAACGACAGAGCGAAAAAAGTTTTGAGGCGCGGACTGGTCAGCTTCATATCGTGCCTGTGTGTCCTTTTTGCCTTAAATGGCCTTGCGGCTTCCGAAGAGCCGGATGCTGCTTCAACTTCGCCACGGCAGCTTTACAACGACGGCACGCAAAAATTGAAGGATGGCAAGTTGCAGGAGGCCGAAGCCTGTTTGCAGAGCGCAGTCGCCAGCCAGGAGGCGCGCGTGCAAGGACCAGCGCTCTATAATCTGGGCGAGACGCGGTTTCAACAGGGCGTGCAAGAGTTGAAGAAAGCGCCGAGTCCCAAGGCGATGACCGATGTTTCCAAACGCGCTTCCAGCGATGCGACCGGAGCCCTTGAGGCGATTGACAAGGCCATGGTCAGCGAGGACGTGCAGGCCATGGTGGACGCCTATTATCGCGGCCGCGGCGCGCGGAAGGAATTGAAGGACGCCATTAACGCGGTCAAATCCGCGATGGAAACTTACGGCCAGGTGCTTGCAAAATGGCAGCGCGCATCCGGCGATTTCAAGAGCGATTTTGAACTGACTCCGGCGGACATCGATGCCAAAACCAACGCCGATATTGTTGACCAGCATATCGCGCGTTTGGTGGACAGCCACCAGATGATGATGCAGATGATGCAAGGAATGGCCAATCAACGCAGCGAACTCGGCAAAAAAATGAAGGAATTGAAAAAGAAAATGCCGGGTGGTGAAGGCGACAAACTCAAGGGCGGAGCCGATGACGAGGACGATGATGATGACAATGGCGGGAAGAAACCGCCCGAATTGAAAGACGGAATGGAAGAGCCCGGCCAAAAAAATGAAGGGCAACAAATGGTTTTGAGTTACGAGGAAGCTGCGCGCCTGCTTGACATGCTGAAGCTGGATGCCAACCGCAAGCTGTCTTTAGGCGGCACGAATGAGGCCGCGATGCCGAAGGACCGCAAAGGGCGGGATTGGTGAAGGAAATGGTTGAGTGTTGAGTGTTGATGGTTGAGTGTTGATGGAATGAGGTGCCCGAGTTGTTATCCAATGCGATCTGGCTAGTTGTGGTTATTCTGCGAGGCGCTATTGGGTTCTGGCTTCGTATCGTTTCAGAAGGTCTGCCAGCCGCACAGCCAATGCGACCGTGGTCAGCGTCGGATTTGCATGGCCGCTGGTGGCGAAAACCGAGCCTCCGGCAACAAAAAGATTATCCACACCATGCACACGGCAATCCGCGTCCACGACGCCGTCGGCCGGCGAAGCAGACATGCGGGTCGTTCCCAGTTGATGGGCCGAGGAGTTGAATTGCACGGTTTCGTGGCGCACATCCTCGCGCAAGGCGGCTTCGTCATATTCCAAAACGCCCGTGCTGGTGCCGGCAAATTGGTCGCGAAGCAGCCGGTGCGCGCGAACCACGGTTTCAATTTCCAGACCGGTGAATTGTATCTTCACCAGCAGGCGCGGCATCCCGAAAAAGTCCTTTTCAGTGTGCAAAATGACGCGGCTCTCCGGGTTGGGCGCGTGCTCGGATTGATAAAAAAGCGAATAGTGATTGTGCTTCTTGTGTGGCAGAACGAACGGCAATCTTCGTTTCGCAAACCAGCGGTTTTTGGCGGTTCGAATGATTTGCGGCAAGGCGCTGGGCGCGTCGGCTGCAACTATTTTCAGATGCTCCGCGAGCGCGGCGCGATTTTCTCCAATGATTGCGGCGGCCTTGGCCGGAGGGTTGCGCTTGAATGTGGTGAGAAAGAATTTTGCCAGATAGGCGCTCGAAAACAGGGCGTTGCGATGCACCGCGTGCCGCATTGGCGGGCGAAAAAAGAAGGCGATGGCATTGAGCATTTGATTTCTTTCCTGCGCCGCGGGCTTGATCCAAAAGCGCCGACGGCAATAGACCTGTTCGCGGTCGCGCTCCAAATCGAAGATGAAGCTGCTGCCGTTATCGCGCAATCGCGCCATCGCGAATGCGCCGAAAAGATGCGACATATAATGGCGTCCCAGCTTGTCGGAATGATTGCCGATGCCGGTTTTCATCACGTCATTGGACACAAGCAGCAGTCGCGTGTTCTCCAATCCACCGCACGCGAGCACAAAATGGCGCGCCTTCACGTAAAACTTGTTGCGCTCGAAAGACGCCACGCTGACCTGTTCGACCCGACCGCCTTCGGGATGGAGCTGGATATGAAGACAGTTCGCGTGCAGCAAGACGGTGATGTTGCGCGCTTGTTGAAGTTTATGCGCGTATCTTTTGCCAAAATGCGTGGGAGGGCTCCAGCGTTCCATAAGATTGGAAACGACATCTGGTCCGTCAAAACCGGCAATCATCTCGCGCTGCTTCGTGGGAAATGCCTGTTCAGCGCAAAATTTGTATTCGCCAGCTTCGCAGAGGGTCAGCGCGCGCGCGTAGAACGGGTCCAATTGTGCCTTCGTGATGGGCCAGCCACTGTGCGGCACCCAAGGACGTTTTTCAAAATCAATCGCATCAAACGGAATGCAGCGTCCGCCCCACGCAGCGCTTGCGCCGCCCCATTGACGACGCCGATTTTCTTCCAGCGGTTCGTGGCTGGAGTTGGGCTCAACGTGGCCGCGATACAAGTCCCGCTCGCGCGCGGTTTCCTTCCATCCGCCGGATTCCAGCAAGATCACGTTCACGGCGCTTTCCGCCAACTCATGGGCGATGGCGATGCCTGCTGGTCCGCCGCCGATGATGCATACATCGCATTGCAAAATTTTGCCGGCGGGAACTTTTCGCGCGTCGTCAATCATTCCGGGAACCCTGATTGGTCAACGACAACGGGCGAGAGCGCATCCGAGACATTGTGTTTCAGGTGCGCGGGGTTGGTCGTGCCGGTGAGAACGGACGCGATGCCGGGACGCGAGAGCGCGTATTGAATCAACATCCGGTTGAGTGACAATCCACGCTCCGCCGCGTAAGAACTCAACCTGCCTTTTTTTCTGTAAATCTCCTTGTCCTCATCAGCGGCAAACGATCCGGCATCGAGCAACTTTCCCGAGAGAAAGATCTGGTTGGCGATGATGCCTATTTTTGCTTTTTCAAACCGGGAAAAAAAAGGGTGTGTGGCCGTCTGCACCGGATTCACGGGCGTCTGGATAACCGCAAGTCCCGGCAGGCCAAGAGCGCATTTCAACACGGAAACTTCCGGT
>DASRBR010000420.1:0-4008 GCA_035653495.1 Verrucomicrobiia bacterium | reverse complement strand
TCGATAATGCAACGTAGGCTTGTAATGTTCCTTTGCGGGATGCGTTGCGCTTCGCAATCACGAGGGTTGGTTCTATGAAATCGCAGTCAAAAATAGTCGCTGGTTTGTTGTCGTTTTTAATCGCCAGCCTGATGGCGGTTTCAGTCTCCGCCGCGCAGCCCGCTCAACAAGTTCTCAAAGGCCATGTGCCGGCCATCACAAAGCGGCTCAAACCCACCGGGCGGCTGGATGCGGGAAGGCAATTACACCTTGTGCTCGGTTTGCCCCTGCGCAATCGCGAACAGCTTACGAACCTGCTGGAGGAGCTTTACGATCCGAACAGCGCGAACTTCCGCCATTTCTTGAAGCCGGATGAATTCACCACTTCGTTTGGGCCGAGTCGGCAGGATTACCAGGCCATCATTGATTTTGCCAACGCGCACCATTTCAAGGTCAAGACGACCCATGCCAATCGCACGATGGTGGATGTGGTCGCATCGGTGGCGGACATCGAGGAAGCGTTTCACATCCACATGCAGGTCTATAATCATCCGACGGAGAAGCGCACGTTTTTTTCGCCGGATGTTGAACCGACAGTGGACAGCAGCACGCCGCTGCTGGCGATCAGTGGTTTGGATAATTATGTGACGCCGCGTCCGATGATTCGTCCTGCCATAAAACCGTTGGGCGGTGGGACGGGTGGAGGAGGAGGAAGCAACGGTGGTTCGGGCAGCGGCGGGAGTTACCTGGGATATGATTTTCGCGATGCCTATACGCCCGGCATCACGAACGGAGGCGAGGGACAATCCGTAGCGTTGTTTGAGCTGACAGGGTACGATCCGCAAGACATTTCGGATTATGAGTCCGCCGGCAACCTGCCGGGTGTCCCACTGCAAAATATTTTGATCGATGGTTTTGACGGCGATGACACGAATATTCAATACGCAATCGAATGCACGGCGGACATCGAGATGTGCGTCGCAATGGCGCCGAATTTGCAGACCATTTATGTCTTCGAAGGTCCCACGCCCTTATATGATGCGCCATTGGGCACCAATGCCACCCAGTACGCTTTCACCACCGCGGAAATCAATGACGTGCTCGATGCCATGGCCACGGACACGCAGCATTTCGCCAATCAAATAAGCTGCTCCTACCAGATGGATGTCAATCTGACGACCAGCCAAATCTTTCAACAATACGCCGCACAGGGGCAAAGTTTTTTTCAAGCCAGCGGCGACTCCGGCGCATTTCCAGCGGCGATTGATGAGCCTTCCGACAATCCGTATATCACCGTTGTGGGGGGGACGACTTTGTCAACGTCCAGCAGCGCGTGGAGTTCGGAAACCACCTGGCTGTCGCCACCCGGCACCGATTCACTTGGCGATACTACTCCTTTCGAAGCTTCCGGCGGCGGTTTTAGCCTGACCTATCCAATCCCGTGGTGGCAACAGGGCATCAGCATGACCGCGAACCAAGGCTCGACCACGATGCGCAATCTCCCCGATGTCGCCCTTATCGCGAACAACATTGACGTCTGGTGGGGCGAAGATGAGGGGTTGGCTGACTTGGGACTCAATGACCTTGGAGGCCAGGCGGGCACAAGCTTTTCCGCGCCGTTATGGGCGTCTTTCATGGCGTTGGTGAATCAACAAGCCGCCGCGAACGGCCAACCGCCGGTCGGCTTCGTCAATCCCGCGCTCTATGCCATTGGCAAAAGCGCGAGTTATCATTCCTGTTTTCATGACATCACGACGGGCAAGAACACTAATAATGCCAGTCCCACCAAGTTTTATGCGACGGCTGGTTACGATCTGTGCACCGGCTGGGGAACGATCATCGGCACGAACTTGATGCAGGCCTTGTTGCAACCACCGAAGGAAACATTGCTCATCACGCCGCCGTTGGGTTTCACGTCGTTCGGCCCCGGCGGCGGACCGTACAGCGTGACTTCGCAAACTTACACGCTGAAAAATATTGGCGCGCAACCGTTGAGCTGGACCGCGACAAAAGATTCAAGCTGGCTGAATCTCTCCGCCAATTCGGGCGCGCTCAATCCCGGCGCGAGCACGACGGTAACAGTGAGTCTCAATTCAACGGTCAGCAATCTTTTGATCGCGACTGTCAGCGGCAATGTTTCCTTTGCGAACCTCACTGATGGAACGGCGCAGAACAGGCAATTTGATCTGCACGTGGGCAACGGGGGTTTTGAGACCGGCGATTTAACGGACTGGACTTTCGTTGGCAGCACCAATCTTACCTTTGCGCTCGCCGGCGATGACGTCGATGTGGCCGGAACGAACGCGCTGGACGGCGAGCCGGACGAGTTGTTCGTGCATTCCGGATTGTGGGGCGGGTATCTCGGCGAATGGCCCGACAACGGTTCGCTCTCGCAAACTCTTTCCACGAAGGCCGGTCAACAATTGCTCGTTTCGTTTTGGCTGACGTCCGTTCCTGATAATCAGGGAAACACGACGCCGAACGGTTTTGCCGCAAAATGGAATGGCTCGACGCTCTACATGCAGACCAACCTGCCGGCGTTTGGCTGGACGAACCTGCAATTCGTCGTTACCGGCGGCGCAAGTTCTACTCTCGCATTTCAATTCAACAACTCGCCCGGCGCATTTGGATTGGATGATATTTTTGTCGGCAGCATTCCCGCGCCGGTGTTTGAATCGGCGGCAGTGAGGAATGGCAACATCACATTCAGTTGGGCCGCATATCCCACTGTGACTTACCAAATCCAATCGGCGACGAATCTGGCCAACAACACTTGGACGAATGTCGGAAGCGCAATCACGGCCACCAACAACAGTGTGAGCGCGACCGAGGCCATCGGCGCCGCGCCGCAGCGGTTTTATCGGCTGGAAATTGTGCCGGGGCATTGAAGGTAGGGACATCGCGCTGTCCCGCATGCGGGATCCGCGGACGGCACAGCGCGCCGTCCCTACCAACTTTGTTGTTCATTTCATTCACCGCCAGTCTGCTTCTTCGCGGCGAGTGCTTGAACAGTTTGTTGCAAGTCGTTCAAGCGTTTTTCCAATTCGTTGATCTTTGCGTCGCGTTCTTCGAGTTGCGCTTTCAACTTTTGATTGAGGCCCTGGATGGCCGCCAGGGCGATGCCTTCCTCGTCCACGGTCGCGATGTGTTTGTCGTCCTGGCCGAGGTGGAACGCAGCGTAGAAATCCTGCGCCATTGGGCCGATATGGCCGGTGGATTTGTCGGTTTTGTAATTCCAGCGGCTCAAAGGCAGCGCGGCGACTTTTTCCAGCACGTTTGATGTGGAAATATCGGTGAAATTTTCCTTCGCATTGCGGTCGGACAGGCCGATGAATTGCGAGCCGTAGAAACTGCCTGAAGTGTACCAATTCCCGTTGTTGTCCAGATAAGAAACCCATACGTTGGCGTTGCCGAAGGACGCGATCGGGTTTGTGTTCGTGGCGGAAACAGGCCCTTGCGTGGAGACGGAAAGCGCGCCGTAAGCCGGACTGCCATTTGCAATCACCCGCAAGGCAGGAGCACTGCTGGAAGTGGTGTCCAGATTCTTGATCAACGTTCCGGCGGAGTTGAAGCTGCCCGTCGTATCGACAGCCACGTTGAAGGTGTTGGAAATGCTCGTCGGGCCGTAATAAGTGCCGGGACCCGAAACGGATACCGCGCCGGCGGAAACGGAATAAGTCCCGGTGACATTCAGGGAAGCGTTCGAACTTACTGTCACCGTTTGATTGCCTGCGACGTGCAGGGTGTCAGTCCCATTGATTGTTTCACTACGATTGGAACTGATGGTTTCCGTTTTGCTGTTTCCTATGGTTTGGTTCAAATTGTTGAGAATGGCCACATCCATGTCCTTTTGGGCATGCATGTAAATTTCTTCCACACCCGCCTTGTCCTCGAACCTGAGTTCATTAAATCCATTTCCTCCGATGGAAGATGACGTCAGAATCCCGCTTTGGGTTTTATTGCCTGGCAGAGCGAATGGCGGTGGCGCCGTGCCGGTGTAAAGGCTGCCGGTGATGATGGGTTGGTCGG
>DASRBR010000419.1:0-5836 GCA_035653495.1 Verrucomicrobiia bacterium | reverse complement strand
ATTGCCTGCCGATGTTCCACAGCTTTGGCCTGACGGTCGGGACGTTGCTGCCGCTGGTGCGCGGGATTTACACGTTCGTTTATCCATCGCCGCTGCATTATCGAGTTGTGCCGACGCTTTTTTACGAAACGGATTGCAGCATTCTGCTCAGCACGAACACATTTTTGAACGGCTACGCGCGCAAGGGCAATCCGTATGATTTTCGCTCGATGCGCTATCTCTTCGCCGCCGCGGAAAAGCTTCAGGAAGCCACGGCCAACACCTGGGCGCAGAAATTCGGTGTGCGCATCCTGGAAGGTTACGGTGCGACGGAATGTTCTCCCTGCGTGAGCGTGAACACACCCCTCACGCCGAGATACGGTTCGGTAGGGCGATTGCTGCCCGGAATGGAATACAAGCTGGAGAAGATCGAAGGCGTGGACGAAGGCGGTGAATTGTTCGTGCGCGGGCTGAACATCATGATGGGTTATTTGAACAAGGACGCGAACGCGAAGTTCCAAAAACTGAACGGCTGGTACGACACCGGCGACATCGTGAGCGTGGATGAAGATGGTTACCTTTTCATTCGCGGGCGGTTGAAACGTTTTGCCAAAGTCAGCGGGGAAATGGTGAGTTTGACGGCTGTTGAAGATGCCTTGGCCGGCGCGTTCCCACAATATGGCCTCCGTTGCCAGGTGGCTGTGGTCACACGGCCTGACGAAGGCAAGGGCGAGGCGTTGATCGCGGTGACCAACGAACCCAAATTGCAAATGGACGAAGTCCGCGCGGCCATCAAGGCCAAAGGCTTGAGCAACCTGAGCGTGCCGCGCGAAATCAAGGTGGTGCGCGAGATCCCGAAGCTTGGCACCGGAAAAATCAACCATCGCGAACTCGCAGCAATGATCAAGCAATGAGCTCATTGGTTGCCATTATCTGCTTTGTGACAGGATTGTTGATGTGTCTAACCGGCGAAACCGCCATCGCCGAGGGCTCGCAAACGAACGGAGATTACCTTGTGCTGTTGCACGGGATGGGCCGGACTGCCCTTTCCATGAAATTGATGGAACATTATTTTACAAGGCGGGGTTACAAAGTTATCAATCTTACTTATCGCTCGCGGTTGGTTTCATTGGATGAACTCGCTGACAAATATTTGGATAATTTGCTCAAAACCGGGGTTACTGACCATGGCAAGAAGGTGCATTTTGTCACTCATTCTTTGGGCGGAATCATTGTTCGGCAATATTTGTCGAATCATAAGATAAGGAACCTGGGACGGGTCGTGATGCTCGCGCCCCCGAACCAAGGCAGTGAAATCATTGATCGTCTGCGAGCAAATTGTCTCACGCGCAATTTTCTTGGTGTCACGGCCCGGGAATTGGGAACAGGATCAGACAGTATGCCGCAAAAGCTTGGGCCGGTAAATTTCCAATGCGGCATCATCGCAGGCGATTTTTCATTGAACCCTGTTTTATCCTTCATGCTTTCAGGCCCAAACGATGGAAAGGTAACGGTCGCGAGCACACGCGTTGACGGAATGCAAGATTTTCTCGTCGTGCATGGCACACATACCTGGATGATGTGCAAACGCTCGGTGATGGATCAATCTTTGCGCTTTCTCCAATCGGGACATTTCAGCCAGCCGAATTAAATGGATTCCGAAAGACTTGAAATCCGCACTCACGGCAATCCCACGCTCCCGACGCTCGTTTATCTGCCCGGCTTGCATGGCGATTGGACGCTGGTCGGCGGCTTTCGCGCTGCATTGAAGGACCGCGCGCATTTTGTTGAACTTACTTATCCACGCTCGCTCACCTGGCGAATGAACGATTACGCCGACGCGATCGAAAATGCTTTGCTCGAACGCGACATCAGGCGCGGCTGGCTGCTCGGCGAATCCTTCGGTTCGCAACCGGCATGGCCGCTGTTGGAACGGCATTCGGCCGCGGGCAACAAATCGAAAGACTCCACTGGAAGAAAAGCATTTCAAGTGGAAGGTTTGGTTCTGGCAGGCGGCTTTGTGAAACATCCGTGGCCGTGGGGACCGGGAGCGCTGCGCTTGATCGGCCGCATGACACCGATGTGGCTGTATGGGCTGGAGATGAAAGCTTACGCCAGTTATTCGCGCTTCCGTCATCGGCACGCGCCTGAAGTCTTGGAAACAATCGCCGAATTCCTGGGCCGCAGGACCGAACTCGACCGGCAGGCGATGCAACAACGGCTCACGCTGCTCGATGAATTCGACCCGCGCGATATTGCGCGCCAAACCCGTGTGCCCATCCATTATCTTGCGGGTTTCGTCGATCCGCTGGTCCCATGGCTGCTGGTGCGTTGGTGGTTGAGAAAGAACTGTCCTTCGTATCGCGGCGGAAAAACGTTTTGGCGGGCCGACCATAACGTGCTTGCCACGGCGCCGAAGCGCGCCGCTGAACTCGTCTTGAAATGGATGAGCGGATCGAAATGAATGAGATGGATCGCGGCTCATCAGTTCAAAGCGCGGGGTGTTCAACGCCTTGCCATTCGCAGTAACCCCAAAAATGCGCGATTTGATTACTCCGCCGCCGATGCGTTCAACTCCCCTGTTGCAAACTCGCGGTTCCTGCGCTTTCATTTCTTGATTACGCTTGGCGCTCGAATAAATCGCGCCGGGCGCTTGTCCAATTTATTATGACACGTCAGCAATTGCTTGATTTGTATTTTGTTGATGCGCGATTCAAGCTCATCGAAATCGCGGCGTTCATGGACCGCGTGGAACGTTCCGAAGGCGACGATGATTTTCGCATCGAGGCTTTCCGCAAAGCATTGGCCGAATTGAGCAAGGGCAACAAGGACCGCGCCAAACAAGTGCTGCTCGCTTTCAGCGACCCAACTACCGAGCCAATTCCGGTGGCAACGACCAAAGCTGCTTGCGGAGCGTATAAGGCGGTTGATGGTAATGTGTGTTGATGGTTGATGGTAATGAAGCCGAGTTAAATATGTTTCCTTTCGAAAAACTTGAAACCTGGCAGAAGGCTATTGATTTCGCGGATGCCGTGTATCGCATCACCAGGAAATTCCCTGAAGAAGAACGCTTCGCACTGACAAACCAAATGCGCAGGGCTGCTGTTTCCATAGCTTCAAATATTGCAGAAGGTTCGGCACGGTATTCTCAAGATGATTTCGCACGATTTATTGAAATTGCGACCGGTTCGCTATTTGAAGTTGTCACACAAGCCACCATCGGAAAGCGCCAAAATTACCTGAACGAGGCCGAATATCAGGAGTTGTATTCGGCTGCCGAAACGCAAGGTCGCATGCTTAGTGGCCTGCGGCGTTCTTTGAAACCTTCTTAACAATCAACCATCAACTCCCCAACCATCAACCAATCTGTGCGCTACATCGAACCACATGCTCACATGGTCAGCCGGGTGACCGACGATTATCAGGCGATGGTCACGGCCGGTTGCCAGGCCGTTTGCGAACCGGCGTTTTGGGCGGGCTTCGATCGCAGTTCGGCCGCCGGTTTTTACGATTACTTTTGCCAACTCACGGAGCACGAGCCCAAGCGCGCGGCCAAGTTCGGTCTGCCGCATTTCTCCTGGCTGTGCATCAATCCCAAGGAATCCGAAGACCTCAAGCTTGCCGACGATGTGCTCGCAATCATCCCCCAATTCCTGAACCGTTCAAACGTCCTGGGCATCGGCGAAATCGGCCTCAACAAGAACAGCCGCAACGAAATCAAAGTGCTCGAAAAGCACGTCAACCTCGCCGCCGACCACGACCAGCTCATCCTCGTCCACACGCCGCATCTCGAAGACAAGCTCAAGGGCACACGGCTCATCGTGGACTTGCTGAAGAGCGACAAACGCATCCGCCCGGCCCGCGTCATCATCGACCACGTCGAGGAACATACCGTCAAGCTCGTGCTCGATTCCGGCATGTGGGCGGGCATGACGCTTTATCCCGAATCGAAATGCTCCCCTGCCCGCGCGGTGGACATGATCGAAATGTATGGCAGTGAAAACATCTGGATGAACTGCGCGTGCGATTGGGGCGTCAGCGATCCGCTCGCCGTGCCAAAGACGATGCTTGAGATGCGCAAGCGCGGCCATAGCGCCGCTGCGATCGACAAGCTCGTCTATCAGAACCCGCTCAAGTTTTTGAGCCAATGCAAGAAATTCAAACCGCTCGCTGCATGAACCTGGAATTTTCGAACGCAACCTTGCGCGCCACCATCGAATCCCATAGCGTCTCCGGCGCTGTGGGCCTGGATAATCAAACTTATGCATACTTATAGACCATTGCAGATTGTGGATGGCAGGAAGAAAGGCTGGATCTCAAACCTCATCAACGTTGCGGACACGAAGCGCAATTTTGTAGCCATTCTCAAGGAGGAATCGGACATCAAAACGCTTTGCAAAACGCTCGATTGCGATCCCAAGCTTCCGGAAAAACTGGGCCGCTGGGGATTGCACGCGATGGCCGATTTGCTGGAACCTGCCGATTACACCCAGTTGCTCCAGACTTACGAACAATCTCCCGTTTATCTGGTGGAGCAATTGCGCCTTGGCCGGAACCATCCGCCCCGCAGCAAGCCCTACATCCTTTACTGCGAAATGCGCGGCATCATTTCCGATCACGACACCTGGGACGACGCCTGCATGTCGCTGCTCGATTATCTCGACAGCTTCAAGCGCGCGCGGCTTTTCCCGCTGGCCGGCATTTACAATTTCGCCAACGGCCAATGGCATCGCGTCAAGCGCATTTCCGAACGCCAGGTCGGCGAATTCTAGGCCAGCCTGCGGAAAACTTTGGCTTATTGGTAGTTCGCCATCGTTGCTCCGGCGGGAGGGAAGTCCTGGTCGAAATTCTGGCTGGATTGATAAGTCGTTTCGCAACCAGCCAGAAATGCGCCCATTCCCAAAAGCAGCAACAGCTTGAGCAGTCTCTTTTTCATGCTTCCTTTCATCGCGGCGGCACTTGCGCCATTTCCAACTAAGACCCCGCGACTCGCAAGCGGTTACAGGCTGCGGCAACAGGCCGCCTGCGGTGGGATTTTGCCCCATGGCAAACGGGCGCACTTCGCGTGAAGTCTGGATATGCCAACTTTAGCAGAAGTTTATGCCGCAGCCCAAGTTGCAATCGCCTCCTTTCGCCATAAACTTCCAGCGCTCGCGATGCTGTCCGCGCTCGCTGCGCTTGCAGTTTTTGCCGGAGGTTGCGCCGCGGTTGCGCCCATCAGCTCGGCCTTGGGAAATGTGAATCCCTCCCCGACGTTGCAGATTTACAACACGACGGAATTGCGTTTGCAGCAAAAGAACTTCGTTGTTGTTAAATCCAATGTCGCGGGTCAAAGCAAAGGGTTCGCGTTGCTCGGCATTATCACCATCGTCCCCGCCAAATTCAACAAGGCAATGAACCGCCTGAATGCGCAAGCCGATTTGAACCCTGGCACCTCGCGCGCCCTGGCCAACCTGATCCTCGAAAAGGACAGCAGCTATTGGATACTGTTTTCCATCCCGCGAACCTCCATCCGCGCCGATGTTGTCGAGTTCACCGACAATCCTCATTCCCAGCCTCCAGGTGGTATCGCCAGGGCGAATGCGGAGAAGTAAGGCCGTCCATGGAGCTGAACTTTTGCCTCATAACGCATTGCAGGGGCAGCTTAAAAATTCCAAGCACCAACATCCAAGCCCCAGAGAAGTTCCAATGTTCAATAACCAATGGCCTTGGCGGATTCAGCCTTCACCTGCCGTTATGATGCTGCGTTTGGCAGGCAAGACTGCTAAAGCATTAACACGCACCCACAATTTAACGGAGAGCCACAGGCTTTTTTTGAGGTTTGCTGTTTGGATTTTCTCTGGTGCTTGGTGCTTGG
>DASRBR010000418.1:0-7012 GCA_035653495.1 Verrucomicrobiia bacterium | reverse complement strand
AAACCGCCCTTCGCGACAAATCATTTTCCGCTCCGATGGCGTGTCTCGAATCTGATGCTGACACGAATTGTTTTCGCACTCGTAACGTATAGTCAGAGCAACCTTGTCGAAGTTCCATTTCCCACCCGGTTTGGTTTCCTCGTTTGTGTCCCATTTCAATTGCGCAAAACGGAGTTGCTGCAAAGTCCCGCACACAGGGCAGGAAAAATGAAACGTCTTTTGATCGCCGGAAATAAAACCCCTGTCCATCACGTCATCTTTTTTATCCGGCGTGGAGATCACAAACACCTGACTCGTTGCGCCAAACGCACGAACGCGTTTCAAAACAGTGCCTAACGCGCCGGGAGGATAGTTTCTCACTTCATCCAGCTTGAGCCGCTTCATCGGCTTGCCCATCAACTTAGCCATGGAGCCCGCGCCGACGAAGTAGAGCGGCATGGTCTTGAACTTGAAACCAAGCCCCTTTTGCTTCGAAAGCAGGTCGTCCGCTGCTTTACAGTTTTTCAAGGTGGGCAAAAATCGGTCATCGACAAAATTCGCCGCGTCCTCAGCGTTCGCCATGACATACATTTCCGGGCCGGGGTCTTCTACCACGTCATAGCAAAGCAGGTTCAAAATCGTTTGTGTCTTGCTGCTCTGTGCCGAACACTTGACCCAAAATTCACGGATGCGCCGGTCTTGGTAATCTTCCATTAACGGCTTTACCCATGGAGAATTTGCGGACCTCCAACGCCCCGGCAACGGCGACGTGTTGTCAACAATGATATGTTCTTCGCACCATTCCCAAGCAGTCCTCAAGTCTTGCGGTTTCCACGCGGCGCGGGCAACGCGTTCAAACGGATTCATTGGCAACCTCCTTTCCGAGCGGGTCTTGATGCATCGCAGACAAGGCATCATAGAGCCATTGCCTCAAAATCGTTTCCGCTTCTGGTATCGTGACTCCTACAACTTGTGGCGCGAGTGACGGCGGGCCGGCCAACAAAACGCGCTTCGCATTTTGAACCATGTCGGCAACCATTTTTTCAACGTCCACGGTCGCCATGTATTCTTCGCGCAGAACTGCAAGCTGATGCTCCAATTTCTGATTCTGCAAAAGAATCTGTTTGGCCTTTAGCTCCGTCGCATTCAGATCGTCCCCTCCATCGCTTTCGTCCAAAACATTGTGGCGGGCTAAAAACGCTTTCCATTCGCTGATGCACAAACGGCCATCCGCTCGCGGGGTAGGTGCATCATCACGCTTTTTGTATCGTTCAATCGTCTTGCGGCTTATGTCCAACGCGGCGGCTAACTCGACTTGGTTTTTGGCAAAGTCCGTATCCGGCAACGACTGCGAAGCTTCACTCTCACGAAGCAACCTGATCTCTACAGCCGATAGAGTTTTTCCCTTCGCAACCTTCTTGGCTAGATTGAAAAGGTTCGCTTTTAAAATAATGGCCGCTCTGGACTGCGGACTCCCTGAAACGTCTTTATCTGCGTCAATATTTTTCTTTGACGCGCTCATTTCCGTGATACACTCCAGGAAGTGATTGAAGTCTCTACATTGTCAGTGCGACAGCCTATGGCTTGGTGCTTGGTGAACGGTTTCAAGGACATTGAAAACCGTAAACGCCTCACGCACATAAGAGGCTTCGTCGCAATCCACGCGGGTCTATATGTCCCGTATGATGGAGACTGTGAGGAAGTAGAAGCCAAACACGGAATAACCATTCCGCGTGAGTATGAGTTGGGGCGGATTGTTGGCTTCGTCAATATCGTGGATTGTGTCACGTCGCATCCCTCACGCTGGTTTACCGGCCCCTTCGGTTATGTCTGCCGCAGCGCCGTCGCTTGGGACGGCCCCGCCATCACTGGACGACTTGGGTTTTTTAGAACGCGGCTTGACGTTCCCGCCGACATTCTGGCTCGCCTTGAATTGCCGCAAGATGGCAATCAACGTCCGCCCGTCAATGTATCGGTTGTCCTCGAACCCGAACTCCTTTAAAAACTCTAGCCGGTCCTCCGCAGTTCCGAACACGACCACGTTGTAAAAATCCCTATCGTCCTTTTGCGCATTGCTGCGCTCAAGATTTGCGAACGTGTCCTTTAAGTCTTTCAACTTCTGCGACAGTTCCTCGCCTTGGTCGCCGCGCTCGCCGGTCGGCGCTTCCCCGAACAACTTCATAATCTCGGCGTTGTCGAAACCCGTCGCCTCCAAATCAATTTCCTCGTCCTGCAAAATCTCTTTGAGTTTGTCTAGCTCCCACCCCCCGCCAACATCCGTGTTGTTGAGCAGGACGTTCAATTCCTTTTCCCGCTTATCGTCCACGTCAACGACAGCAACATCGAGGTAGTAATCGCTTGTGCCTTCCAACGCGTCTATCTGCTTGATGCGCTGATGTCCGCCGACAAGGTTTCCGCTCCGCTTATTCCAAACCAACGGCTGCACGAGCCCGACGCGCTTCAATGTCTCGCGCAACTTCGCCTTGCCGCGCTCCGTGATATGGCGCGGGTTGTATGGTGCGTTTTTCAACACGCTCCTGTGAACCCGTTCTACAGTGAAAGCTTGAATCTTTGACAGTTCGCCTGTCTTAGATTCCGAACCACTCGCGTCTTTTGATCGCTGCTTCGGCATAAGGAAATAATTTGCAGAGTTTTTTGAAGTCCTCCGGGTGCTTGTCATGGAGCCAGTTCAAACAATTGTGCTCCAATCCAACCCCCGATGTGACCGCGCCCGGTTCCGAGTCAGGCAGGGGAATGTCATTGACCTTGAGATAGTCCAGCACGTCCTTTTTCGTCCACGAGCGGATGGGATGAATGACGCGATTCCAAAACGGGTCTTTGCCGTCGCGGATGTTCCCGAAAAATTGGCGGCGCTGAAAACCATCGGCATCCTTCATCCCTGTCGCGCATAGATGGCAACCAACCATATCCAATCCATACGCCAGTCTCATCTTTAGCGGTATTTCGTCTGGCGCTTTTTCCAGCGCCGCCAGCGGATTGCAAAACGTGCCATGCTTTTTCGCCGTGATAAGACTGGTCGATGGAATTTGAATCACTTCGACCCCGTAACGCTGTTGCGCCCATCGGTGAATGACTTCGATCACTTCAAGGCCGGGGACGAGATAGAAAAAAACCGGGTGAACCTTCTTGAAAGTTTTGGCGCACAAGTCCAGGACGGCCAGCGAATCCTTGCCCGCAGAAAAACCAACCATGATTTCATCATGGCGCTTCGCCAGACCTGCCAGTTCTCTGATGCTTTTCTGTATCGCGCTCATGCCACATGCCAAAACGGTGCGCGTTGTTACGGATACGCGCCCCCCGTTGCGGCTTAGTGATCGCCGCCGCTGCTCTTGGAGCCCTTGCCGCCCCGCGAGCCTTTCTTGACTGCTTTTGCCATATCGTTTTCACCACCTTTCCGGTTTAGGTGTCCATCCATGGGGAAACGTCAGTTTTCGCCCCAAAAACCCCAATAAAACAACCTGAAATTAGTTTCAGATTGTTATTGACGGTTGTCTCACATTGTCTTACAATGTCTCTCATAGTAGTTCTGTTCATTTAAATAACGCGGGTAAGTTGAGATGACGGTAACGCGGTCAGTCCATAGTCCCGCCAAGATTGAGAGACGCCGGAAACGGTTTACGGGGTGTCTTGGGAAACTCCCAAGTCGCGACAAGAAACGAGTCACCACCACAAAAAAACCCACGCGAAACTCTCATTAGCATGAAAACACTTCCTGTGTGTAAACGAGACGGTGAATTTTCCAGCCGATAGCAAGGCAAGCCCCTCACATGGCGGACGCCATGGCCAGACAAGCAAAGGTGTCAGGGCGGCAGAAATGAAGCGGCAGTTGTCCAGCCACAGGCAAGGTTGAGCTAATCGGAGCCCGTGAGGGACGATTTAAAACAAGCCGAAAGCCGGATGGCCGTTCAACGAACGACGCGGGCAAGCATACGCAGCACAGTCCGGGTAAACCTTTCGAGCGCCAGTCGCAAGGCGTAGTTGCGACAAACTCGCGGAAAATCACTCGCGAGCCAAGGAACACGTTTCAATAACGTGTTTCCCTCTCAGCATCCGAATGGTTCGGGTGTTGAGCAAGGAAACATAAACACTATGAACAAAAAACAACGCAAAGAGATCGACGCCATCCGGGGAAAGCTGGATGACGTGTTGCAGGAGATTGAGGACATCAAAGCGGAGGAAGAAGGCGATGAATGCAAACACGATTCTGCGGCCTGTCCAGCGCATCAACCATGGTAGCGGGAAACTTCCCGCCTGACGAGTCCGGTCAGTTACCGGACGAAACCAAAAAGGAAATATGAAATACAAAGCACTATTCACGTTCACGCAACACAGCCGCGCGGTTGTGGAGATCGAGGCGGACAGCCGCGCGGAAGCAGAAGAAAAGGCCGACGCCATCGCGCCGGATGAAATCGCCGAATCCGACTATCAGGTAATTGAAGGGCAACTTGAAGTCGAGGCCATTCACGAACCGGCTTGCGAGTGCGACAACTGCAATCGCTGAAACCGCCAATTCTCAAAATCATAACCTGAGACAATATGCCTACACAAAAAATCAATGCCGTCCTCGTGCGGCTATCCATCAATACGTTCAACAACTCGCGGCAAGACCCCGCGATCACAGATGACGTTCGGCTCCGCAAAGGACTCGGCGTCGGCGCGGGCAAGTGGGTCAAATACAAGTTGCCCGATGAAGCACTTGAGCCAATCCGCAAATTCGCGGGCGAAGTCCGCCGCCGTCATTACGACATGACGCTTCCTTGGGAGGAAGGCTACCGAATGTTGAGCGCGAAGGCGCAAGCGTCGTATCAAGACGTGTTCCATAACTTTGAGCGCGACTTCAACAAGCACCTGTCCGAGTTCATGGCGCAATATCCGAACTGGCTTGACCAGGCGAAGCTGATGCACGGCAAAACCTACAACACGTCCGATTATCCATCAGCAGCGGAGATGCCAAAACATTTCCGGTTCGGCATCGAATACACTCCCATGCCGCGTAGCGAGCACTTCGTTGTTCAAGGCTTGGCAGAGGACGCCATTGAGGAAATGCGCAACGACCTTGAGCAGCGCAACACGCAGCGCGTTCAAGCCGCCATCGCCGATACGTGGCAACGCCTCCTTGCGCCGGTTCAAGCCATGGCGGAAAAGCTGTCCGGCAAGGACACGATTTTTCGCGACACGCTCGTAACGAACGTGCGGGACATTCTCGCGCTCATTCCGGCGCTCAATCTGGACGGCAACCCGCAACTCGTAGAGGCCACACGCCTCATCGAGCAGCAACTTGCCAATGTCAACCCGGACACGCTCCGCGAGAACGTGAAGTTCCGCAAGGAAATCGCCGACGCAGCCAAAGCACTTGCATCCCGCTTCGCTGGCATCGGTCAACGCAAATTCGCAGCATAACAAACCTCAACAATCATAAACGCAGTTACACACAAAACGTATGAGTCACATTGTCAGCATTAAAACCCAAGTCACGGACATCGAAGCGGTCAAGGCCGCTTGCAAGGAACTTGGGTTCACATTCAACGAAGGCGCAAAAGATTATCAGGCATGGGGCACGCTCCGTCCTGCATGCGCTCACTCCATCAATGTCAACCGCAAAGGTTACAAATGGGAAATCGGCCTCATCAAAAACGATGCGGGCTATCAGTTGTCCTATGACCGCTTCCTAGAATTGGAAATGGTGAAAGGCGAAGGCGCTCCGCTCGCGAAAGGCGGTAGCAACTTCATCCAACACTACGCCGTCCACAAGGCGACCATCGAAGCCCGCAAGCGCGGTTACATGGTCAACCGCGTCGCGGGAAAAAACGGGGCCATTCAGTTGGTCGTAACCGGCATCAAATAATCCACAT
The DNA here is from genome assembly GCA_035653495.1 of Verrucomicrobiia bacterium. Taxonomy (GTDB): domain Bacteria; phylum Verrucomicrobiota; class Verrucomicrobiia; order Limisphaerales; family Pedosphaeraceae; genus DATAUW01. The sequence continues at coordinate 1,160 of DASRBR010000418.1, read as the reverse complement.
CAACCATAAACTCATTATTCCATGAGCAAACAAATCAACATCACGGTTGAAGCGGACGGTTCCGTGCAGATCGAAACCACCGGCTTCAAGGGCAAGTCCTGCCAAGACATAACCAAATCGTTCGAGCAAGCACTTGGGGTTGTCAAAGGCAATACTTTTAAACCCGAATTTTATCAGCATGAAGAACGGAGTCAGCAGGTCAAGCAATGAAAATGATTCTGCTTACCAAGAAGCTTGAGACGCTAATCGACGATTGCGACTTCGATCTCGTCTCACAATTCAAATGGTGCGCATCTAAGGGGAAAAACGGAAATTATTACGCGGCAACAAAATTTCCGGGCGCTAAATCCCTGACGCTGCTTCACCGTCTTATTATGGATTGTCCAGCCGGTTCAGTCGTTGACCACATCAACGGCGACGGGCTGGACAACCGCCGCGAAAATCTTCGCATCTGTTCGATGGCTCAGAACAACGTGAACAGGGTTTCAAATCGCAACACAAGTGGATTCCGTGGAGTGTATTTCCTAAACAAGCCTGGGCTAAAAAAGCCGTGGTATGCCCGCGCGGGCAGCCGCAAAGGAAAGATGATTCACGGCGGTTACTTCGCAACTCCCGCAGAAGCAGCGCGTCGTTATGACGATCTCGCGCGGGAACTTTTCGGTCAATTCGCAAAAACAAACTTCAACTATCAACAAAAGGAAAAATAAATGAATCACGTCATGACCATATCCCCGGATGGCAACATCTCGACGCTGTGGACAGAGGCAATCCCGCTCGAAGCCATCGGCACAATGACCATCGCCCGCGCCTCAACCATCGAGTTCAACAACGACAGGCAGGAATGGGAAGTCAAATTTTCCAATTCCGAGAAAGTCGTTTTCCGTGCGAAGTCCCGCGCTGAGTGCGTCGCATGGGAAGTTGAAACTCTCCAATCCTCCATGATGGAAGGAGCGTCATGCCCGGTATGAAAATATTCGAAACGCTGGCGAATTGGTTCGCGATATTCGCGGGCCTGATTCTGGCATCACTCATAGCTGGATTCCTAACGCATTAAACAACCATAAACGCATTAGCAAATAACCTGAGACAATGAAAAAACAAATCAGCAACTACTTGAAGGCCGGTTACTCCGGCCTCTACATCGTGAGCCATGAAGAACA
>DASRBR010000417.1:0-5923 GCA_035653495.1 Verrucomicrobiia bacterium | reverse complement strand
ATTTTGGAGATACATCACCGCGAGGACGTCGAACGCCGTGATGCACACGCCCCAAATGAGCGGGATTCTGAACAAGAGGTTCAATGCGATGGCCGACCCTATGACTTCCGCGAGGTCGCAGGCGCAAATCGCGATTTCGCACAAGAACCAGAGCGCAAAAGAAACCGGCTTGGAATAATGGTCACGGCAGGCTTGCGCAAGGTCGCGTCCGGTCACAATGCCGAGCTTGGCGCTGAGCGATTGCAAGAGGATGGCCATGAGATTGGACAGCATCACGATACTGAGCAGCGTATAGCCGAACTGCGCGCCGCCGGCGAGATCGGTCGCCCAATTGCCGGGGTCCATGTAACCGACCGCGACGAGATAACCGGGCCCGGAGAAAGCGAGCATCTTGCGCCAGAAGCTGAAGTGCTTCGGGACCGCGATGGTGCGATGCACTTCCTGCAAGCTGGGGGTGACATTGGGTGAATGCCAGCCCGCAACGTCATTGCCCGGCGGATCCATGTCGCGCGATGAAACTGAAGCATCTGGTTTCACTCGAACATACCTTAGCACGGAAAATGTTTGAGTCAATGAATAAAGTTAGACCAGTCTATATTGTGGGTCATGTAGGCTTAGCTTGTTGCTGGCTCTAATTTGAGTAGCCAATCCACTCTTAGAAGTTCATGTTAATGAACATTGGGCGATCATGAGAGCAAACAAAAAAATCATTTTAGTAAGCTTCCTGATGTGGATTTTTGTTAGTACGGCGGCTTACATTCGCTTCGGTGACCCATTGGTGGCCCTAACGATATTTGCAATACCGGCAATACTTGTGCCGGATGCCACAGGATTTCTCGCAGTCCTCGTGTATGTTTTGGTTTTAGGTGTCTTCGCAGTATTTGCATGGAGGACGCGGAAAACTCCAATTGCCGCGGCATTCTGTTGTGTGCTCTTAGTTTCCACTGTTTTCGGGTGGGTTCTGACGGAGCAACTTCGTTCGCAACTCTCGGCGCTTTTTCTTCCTTTGCACTTCTGATAAATCTCTTGAGCAGGTAAAGAACCCATGGTGAAATTTTTGCAATTTAGCGCTTCCGCAATATGTTTAGGCAACCTGTTCGTTCCTTATTCACTAATCATGGGTTGAAGGGACAGGATGGGTGGAGCGACTCCTTCACTGGGGCCGCTCTTTTTTTGGCTTCGTGCTCGGTCCGTGCTTCATATTGCGTGGTGAGGAAAGAATATCCCACGGCTCTCTTTCGCAACACGGAGCACGCAACACGATTCGGGGCGTCAGTCCTTCACCCCATTGTTGTGCGACAGGCTGCCCGTAGGTTGAATTAGTGTCTCGCAGCGCCACGAGCTTTTCGGCGATGTGGCCATCGAAATAGAATTTAACGAGCAAAAACAAGGCAACACAATGAAACAGAAATTTTTGATGCGAACCATGGCCTTCTGCATGGCCGGTTCGCTGTTCGCGGGCACAGCGGTTGCCCGGCAGGCAGGCGGAGACTCCGGCGGCGTGGGCAGCTCAGGCAATTTCGGCTCTTCACAACCACCGGCACCGGGTTATTCCACGCTTTCAACGAGTTCTTCGCGCGGACAGCAGAGCCAGCGCTTGAGCCAGTTGATGGGCGCCACGGTGAAGGACCAGCAGGGCAATTCCATCGGCCAAATCAACGATTTCGTCGTTAACCCGATATCCGGCCGCATCCAGTTCGCAGTCATTTCGCTCAACGATCAATCCGGCAAGTTGACCGCGATTCCGTGGCAAATGGTGCGTCCAGGCTCCGATCCGACGACATGCGTCGTGACGGCCAGCAAGGACAAACTGAGCGACGCCCAGACATTCGACGCGAGCAGTTGGCCCGATTTCACCCAACCTTCGACGAGCCGGGACATCTATTCGCATTACGGCATGCAGACGCAAGGAAGTCGCAACCGATACGAAAACCAGGGCGGAACGGGTGAAAATGAAAGCGGTCACGGCACGGGCCATAACGAAAATCAGGGCACCAGCGGAACGCGTGGTGACAATGGTAATTGGAATTCGGGCAACAACACGGGTGGAACAGGGAATTCAGGGACAGGGAACTCAGGCAATTACGGAACGGGGAACAGCGGAACAGGGAATTATGGGACTGGCAACAACGGGAACTCAGGGAACAACAACAATCCGCGAAATCCTTGATTCAGTAATCTGCAAAGTTGCCTGAAGCAGGGAGACCGAACCGGTCCAATCCGGTTCGGTCATTTTTTTGGCGAATATTCGGCGGCGGCGCTGCAGCGTGTCCTGCATACCCGCCGCCTTATTTTCCATCCAGGCATTTACGGACGGCGCGGGTAAGCTTTTGCGGGACGTACGGTTTTTGCAAAAAATTAACGCCTTCCTGGATGATGAAATCCTTGCCGACGATGTCCGCGCTGTAACCGCTGGTGAAGATGGCCTTGAGTCCCGCTTTTTCCGCCTGCAATTTTTCGGCGAGGTCGCGCCCTGTCATGCCGTCGGGCATGACGATGTCCGTGAGGAGCAGTTGGATTTCATTCTTGTGCTCGCGCCAGACGTCCAATGCATCCACACCGCTGTGGGCCTCCAGGACTTTATAACCGGAGGCTTTCAAGATTCTGCAAACGAGATCGCGCACAGGTGGTTCGTCCTCGACGACCAAAATAGTTTCCGTTCCGCCGCGCGTGGCTTCTTCCATGTCCGTATCCGGCGTCCTGACAGGCCTCGCGGGTTTATGGATGGGCAGGAAGACATGGAAGGTCGAGCCTTTGCCGACCTGGCTTTCGACTTCTATCCAGCCGTGGTGTTGTTTGATGATGCCATAGACCGTTGCCAGGCCCAAACCGGTCCCCTTCCCCACGGCTTTGGTGGTGAAAAACGGCTCGTATATATGCGGCAGGACGGCCGGGTCAATGCCTGTGCCGGTGTCGGTCATGCTGAGGCGGACAAATTCGCCTTCGCGCCCTTCGGTATGTTGCCATATCGCTTCGCCTTCCAGTTTGAGCACTGCAATGCGGATGGTCAATTGACCACCGGTCGGCATGGCATCGCGAGAATTGACGGCAAGGTTCAACAATATCTGCTCGATCATGCCGACGTCCGCGTGGATCAACGGCGTGTCCGGCGAATAATTGCATTGGAGCGCAATATCCTCCCCGAGGATGCGCCCAAGCATCTTCGTCATGTTGCTGACGGTTTGGTTGAGGTCCAGTTGCTTGGGTTGCATCATCTGGCGCCGGCTGAAGGTGAGCAACTGGCGCGTCAAACCCGCGGCGCGCTCTGCAGCCTGGCAGATTTGCTCCGCCGAACCGGAAAGCGGGCCCTTGATCTCTCCGGCGCTGCGCAACAGCGCCGCGTGCCCTTGGATGACCGTGAGGATGTTGTTGAAATCGTGCGCGACGCCGCCGGCCAACTGGCCGATGGCATCCATTTTTTGCGAATGGCGCAATTGTTCTTCCAGACGCTTGTGCTCGGTCACGTCGCGAAAAAGGCCGAGCAGCAACGTCTTCTGGCCGGGCGATTCCACAAATGAATTTGAGCCCTCAAGTTCCACGGTTTTGCCGTTGCGGAAAGTCAGCTTGCGCTGGATGCGCTTTTCAACCGAGCGGTCCTTGAAACGCTGGCGGTAACGCGCAAGTTTGGCTTCCAAATCGGCATTTTCCGCGTAGGTGATGGTGAAGGGCTTGTCTTCCAATTCTTCACGCTTCATGCCGGCCAGTTTGCAAAAGGCCTCGTTGACGGCAACGATGGTTCCGTTCTCGTCCGTCAAACGCATGCCATCGACGGAATTTTCCCAGATCGAATGGAACCGGAGTTCCGAACTCCGCAGCGCCTGCTCCGCGCGAATGCGTTCCAGCGAGCCGCCGCAATAATCCGCCAGCGCCTGCAACGCGTTCAGGTCCTTTTCGTCGTAAGCCTTGAGTTTGTAACTCTGGATGGAAAGTATTCCGATGACTCGGGTCCGGTTACGGATGGGCACGAACATCAGGGAAGCGGAGGGGCGCGATTTGTTACCGATGGCGATCCCGTCCGGTGTGATCGAGAGCGGTTCCTCGCGTAAAAGCAACTCCGCGCCCTGGGTCAGGATGCGCCGGGTGCGGGTGGTTGGGTTGCGGTCGATTTCAGCCTTTGGAATCGCCTTTTTCTCTCCGCCAAAGGTGTCAATGCTGAGAATGGGATAAACCTTGTCCTCCTCATGAGAATACAGATCGAGAGTGAAAGCATCCCAATCGAACAGCCGGTCGGCGCTTTCCACGATGACCTTGCCGGCGTCCTCGACGCTGATGACAGCGCTCAACTTCGACCCCAGCGTGGAAAGGACTTCGTTGTAATGCTCGATGCGATGGCGGTCGGTCACGTCGCGGGAATTGACCACAACGCCGGCGATTTCAGGGTCGTCAAGGAGACTTTTGCAGATGGAATCGAAATGGCGAAATGAACCGTCCTTGTGGCGAACGCGGAATTTCGACCGGACAGTCGAGTGCGGCTGCGCGATGCAGTTTTGAAATTCACTTTTTACCCGTTCGACATCGTCTTTGTGGAGCAGCGCAAAGGCGTTTGTGCCCATGAGTTCCTGTGGGTCATATCCAAGCAGGCGTTCGACGGCAGGAGTGCAATAGGTGAAATTGCCGTCGCGATCCAGCAGGCTGACGATGTCGAGCGAGTTTTCTGAAACAACGCGAAAATATTTTTCACGGAGCTGCAATTGCTGCTCGGCGCGCAAACGCTGCTTGTGTTCCGCTGATTCGCGCAAGGCCCGGCGCACGGCGGGAATGAGGCGTTCCGGCCAGTGTTTAAGCACGTAATCGGTAGCGCCGGCCTTCATGCTCTCGATGGCGGCTTCCTCACCGATGGTCCCGGAAACGAGCAGGATGGGCGTGTGAGGCTGGAGTTCCTGCGCGACCTTGAGGGCCTTGATGCCGTCGTAATTGGGCAGAAAATAATCGGCAATGATGAGGTCGAAGCCGCCTTTTTTCAGCGCGTTTTGAAAATCTTCCTCGCTTTCGACGCAGATGATTTCGGGCGCGAACCCTTCCTCTTCGAGCTTGGAGCACACCAGGTCCGAATAACTTCGGTTGTCTTCCAGATGCAGCACGCGCAGGGGTTGCTTCATTGCGATTATCTTGTATCACACCGCGGCAACGCGGTTCAAGCGTTCTGACAAATTGTTCGGCCATCCGGCGGCCCAATTTTAAAAATTGTGAAAATTCAAACCTTTGGGCGGTTTTAAAAATCGAAGTTTAGGGCAACACCCTATTTAATGCATCGGGCCGCACGTTAAGCTAAGTGCTAGTGGCTCCGAACGAAATCAACGAACGTTTCACCATTCTGATTGTTGAAGACAATGCCGAAGAGGTCATCCTTTTGCAAAAGGCGTTCAAGCGGGCTGGTTTGGACATCGCGGTGCAATTTGTCGTCAATGGCGAGGAAGCGATTGATTACCTGAGCGGCAGCGACCGCTTCCAGGACCGTTACACCTATCCCGAGCCGGATTTGGTGATCATGGACCTCAAGATGCCGCGCAAAGGCGGCTTTGAAGTATTGGAATGGTTTCGCAACCTGCAGGAAGGCGCGCTGATTCCGGTGGTGGTGCTCACTTCCTCGAACCGCGATGCAGACGTTCAACGCGCCTACAGCCTCGGCGCCAATTCTTATTTCATCAAGCCTTCGAACTTCGACGAGTTCCGCGACATGATCCAGGTGATTTACAATTATTGGTCGCATGCGCGCCGTCCGAAGGCACTGGCCTTGCGCCATTGAAATGAGTTTGACGCTTCGGCGTGTCCCGTCACGTCGTGGCCGAAGCCGGCTTGGTTCCCCCGCCCTTGACCTGCTCGGGTTCAGCCGTGTGCGCTGTGCGAAAACTGCGCCACATGCTTTTGGGTAACAAACCCAAAGCAATCAACACGAGCTGGAGCCCCACAAAGGCCAAAAGCC
>DASRBR010000416.1:0-4200 GCA_035653495.1 Verrucomicrobiia bacterium | reverse complement strand
ACCTGCCATAGGTTTGGGCAGTTGCACGGTGTCCACGCTTTGGCATGTCTTTTGACGGAGACAGCCTGAACGCTGGACACCGAACCGATTTCGATCCTGTGCCCGCCATAATCGAACTGCAATGCCTGCGGAACTGAACTTTTCGTTTGCGGCAGTCATCCTCGCAGCCGGCCGTTCCTCGCGAATGGGTCGGCCAAAAATGCTTTTGCCCTGGGGCCAAACGTCTGTTCTCGGCCAGCAAATCGAACTCTGGGCAAAGATTTCCGCCAGCCAAATTACCGTCATCTGTGCCGCTGATGATTCGGCAATACAGGCCGAATTGGACCGGCTCGGATTTCCGGCGGCCAATCGCATTTTCAATCCGGAGCCCGCGCGGGGCATGTTCAGTTCCATTCAATGCGCCGCTCAATGGACTGGCTGGCAACCCGCGCTCACACATTGGGCGATTGCGCTCGGTGATCAACCGCATCTGAAACTTTCGACATTGCGAACGCTCGTGGATTTTGCGCGGCAACATCCGGCAAAGATTTGCCAGCCGGCTTTTTCTGGGCATGCGCGGCATCCCGTCGTGCTTCCGGCAAGCGGATTCAAAAGCCTGGCGGTATCGCGCGCTCATTCGTTGAAGGATTTTTTGCAAGACAACGCCTCGCTGGTTGAGTTGGTTACCGTGGATGATCCGGGGCTGGAACTCGATTTGGATGGGCCGTCTGATTATGAATCGGCGTTGAAGAATTTCAAAGGGTAGGGACGGCGCGCTGCGCCGTCCGAGCGGACATCGCGGCGCGAGGTCCCTACCACGAACAATTTCTTTGGCGAGAAGCTTTTCATGATTCAACTTTTCAATCCATCCGGGACCATCGGCATTGAGCGCAGCCGGATTCCAGTGGCGTTGAAAATCGCATTACCGATCGCCGGTGCAATGCCCATGATCGGTGTTTCACCGGCGCCTGCCGATGGGATGTCCTTCCTGTCCAGCAGCACGATTTCCACTTTCGGCGCATCGGCGAAACGCGGGACGCGATAATCCGCCAGGTGCGGATTGGTGATCATGCCGTTGGAAAATTCAATCGCCTCGAACAGCGCCCCGCCCAGTCCCATCATCATCGCGCCTTCAATCTGGTTCTTGAGGCCGTCCGGATTCACGACCGCGCCGCAATCAAATGCCGTCACCGCGCGCACTACTCTTACGCTGCCGGTGCTGCGGTCGGCCAGAACTTCCGCGAAGGTGGCGAAATAGGAACCTTTCTCGTTGCCGCAACCAAGGCCAAAACCGTGCCCTTCCGACCCTTTCTGATTGCCCCAGCCAAATGTCTTTGCCGCCGATTCCAAGACGGCCTTGAGTCGTTCATCCTTCAAATTTTTTAGCCGGAATTCCACCGGGTCCATCTTGATGGCATTTGCCAGTTCGTCCATGTGCGATTCGCGCGCGAAATGGTTGGCAGTCGCCGCAAGCCCGCGATAGGAACCTTGCCGCAAGGGATATTTCGTCGAATGAAATTGGATCCAGACGTTCGGCACCTCGTAAGGCGTGTTGATGCCGGAAGGACCGGAATTATAATTGTGAAATTCCCACGCGGTCAGCGTGCCATCACTCATCACTCCGCTGGTCACGTCAATCACGCCCGCCGGGCGAAAATAAGACCAGGTAAATTCCTCCTGCCGCGTCCAGACGACCTTCACCGGTTTGCCCGCGGCCTTGGCAAGACGCGCCGCTTCCAATGCCGGATCGCCGGTGTGATTTCCGGCATAGTTGGATCCGGCATGTTTGCCGCCGTAGGCCGAGCCAGTATCCGGCACAATGATACGGACATCTTCCTGCGGCGTGCCCAAAGCCGACGCGACCCCACCGCGAATGCCAAAAGGCACTTGTGTGCCCGTCCAAATCGTCACTTTTCCATCCTTCCATTCGGCAACGGCTGCGCGCGGTTCCAAGGGCGTGTGCGCGATATAGGCGATGTTGTAGCTTTGCTTCAACTTCTCGTCGGCAACTTTCAAGCCGTCTTCGATGGAGCCGACGGCGTGCGGTGACGCTCCCCTGCCCTGCCCTTCGGTCACGTTCTTTTTCAGGTAATCGTAAATTTCGGCGCTCGAGGGCTGCGGCTGGCCTTTCCATTCGGCGTGAATCGCTTCCAAACCGCGCGTTGCGGTCAATTCATCCGCCGCAGTCACGCCAATAAAATCGCCGTCGCGAACAACCGTCACACCGGGCATCGCTTCGGCTTTTTTCGTGTCCACGGAAACGAGCGTTGCTTCAAAAACGGATGGGCGAAGGATTTTTCCATGCAACATCCCCGGTAGTTTAAAGTCCGAAGCGTACTTGTGCTTGCCGGTGACAAAGTCGCGTCCGTCCACTTTGGGCACCGAAGTTCCGGCGATCTTCCATTTTTCAGCCGGAGTGCGTGGCGAGCTGTCGTCCACGGTTTTCACCAGCTTTTGGCCTTTGGTCAATTCACCGAAGCTGAGCGAATCGTTACTGCCATTGCGAGTAACTTTTCCATCGGCAACGGTCAATGAACCACGATCGGCCTTCCATGTTTCCGCGGCCAGATCGAGCAATGCTTCGCGCGCGGCGGCGCCGACCTTGTGCAATTGCACTGCCATGTCGGGCGTGGTGCGGCTGCCGAAAGTTCCCATGTCGAACGGTGTCAGTTGCGTGTCGCCCATGACAAGTTTGATGGAGCTGATCGGCGCGCGCAATTCTTCCGCCACGGCTTGCGTGAGCGATGTGCGGATGTTCTGGCCCATTTCAGCTTTGCCGGTGAAGACCGTCACCGTGCCATCTTCGCCGATGTGAAGCCACGCGCTAAGTTCTGTGGGGCGTCTCCCGCCGCGTCCTCCACGACGTCCGCCCCCGCCGGTTTCCTGCGCCAAAAGGCTTTCCACGAGGAACAAAACCACCACGCCGCAACCGAGCGTCTTAAAAAATTGGCGACGGTCGAGTTCCCAATTCCTGGCCCACTCGGCCAGTTCATAGCGCTCCGGCTCGATGGAAAAGTTTTCGGTCTCAGCGTTTTTCACTTGGCGCCTCCTTGCAACACTTTTGCGCCTTCCTTGATCGCAGTGATGATGCGTTGATAGGTGCCGCAGCGGCAGATATTGCCATTCATCGAACGGATGATTTCGGCTACGCTGGGATTCGGTATTTTCTGAAGCAGCGCGTAGCCGGACATGAGCATCCCCGACGTGCAGTAACCGCATTGCATCGCGCCCGCATCGAGGAACGCCTGCTGCAACGGATGCAGCTTGCCGTCCTGTTCAAGGCTTTCGATGGTGGCGACCTTGCGCTGTCCGACCGAACCGACAGCCGTGATGCAGGAACGCGTCGGCACGCCATCGAGCAAGACCGTGCAAGCGCCACATTGACCCTCGCCGCAACCGTATTTGCTGCCGGTCAAATCCAAGTCGTCGCGCAGGACGCTGAGCAGGCTGCGCTCGCCATCCACGTCCAGAGTGACGTCTTTTCCGTTCACATGAAGTTCAGTGACTTTTGCCATAAAAATGAAACGCTACGGGAAAATCGAATTGGTAGTCGTTGAAGGTGAGCGGCTTCGAAATATCCGACACAAGGCGACACACCTGACCTCATTGGAATCCCACGTGGCGCAGTCAAGATTTCGACGCCGGTTCCGGGCAAAATATTTTTTTCCCTTAAGTGCAACAAGCCGCAACAAGGTGCAACAAGCCGCAACGCTCGCTAACGAATTGCAACGAGCCACAGGGAAACTGGAACGAGCTGAAACAAATCGCGCCAATTTGGCACAACTTGGATTTTGCGGCATGGGACGAGCAGGATGGCTCGATCCGGGTAAAATGAAGCGGGGGCATTTGGTTCGCCCCTGGTGCGGTTGAATGTCCAACCCTTCCATGGGTGAAGTTTACCACAAATGTCAAATAACGCGCCAGTGACGTTTCTTTCATCTGTGACATCGGGTTCTCCAATAATCCCTTTCCCCTCACCCCGGCCCTCTCCCATCGGGAGAGGGAGTCACGCATTCCATCGCGGGACATAATATTGAGCGCTGGAGATCACAAGCGCAGGTGTATTTTTTCCCTCTCCTTGGGGAGCAACGGTATTTAATTTTGGAGTACAAAGTCATCGTTTTTAAGGATGTGATTCATCAGAACGACCAATTTGCGCATAACAGCGGTGAGGGCGACTTTGGCGGGTTTTCCGGCGCTGCGTAGCTTTTGGTAGAACGG
>DASRBR010000415.1:0-7860 GCA_035653495.1 Verrucomicrobiia bacterium | reverse complement strand
GGGCGGCGGCGTGGGCAAAATTGTTGTTGTTGCCCACGACAAAACTTTCGAAGGTGTTTTTAGGATTAAACCCGAAATCGCCGGAAGATTTCTCGCCAGCAGGTTCGTGGGTCTTGGAAGATTTGTGCGAAGTCGTGGATTCGACAGCGCGCGCTGGATGCGCAAGAGAGCTGTCGGCGGTGACTTTGAACTTCACACGCGTCGGCTGGCCGGAAGAGCGGGTCAAAACTTCCTCGAGCAAGCTCATGTAATTGTCCTTGAGCCAAACTTCGCAAAAATCGTTGGCGACTTCCAGCACAATGCAGTCCTGTTCGAGGGCGTGTGCGCGCAAAGGCGCGAACCAAAGATTGAAGGTGTCGGCGCTGAGCATGGCACGAAGTTGTTCCTGTGCCTGCCCCCAAATCCTTTCGGCAGGAGAATGCGTCGAGGAGGGCCCGCGTGGCCCGGTTTCAGTCATTTTATTCACCTTGCCTTGTAACTCGGTTGTAACAGCGTGTGCGCGGGCCAAATCCTGCACCTGCGGCGTCCTGACTTGAAAATTCGACATCAAACCCTTTCATTTGCCTTTGCCGTGCGGCTTGCGGAGACAGGCAAGCCTTTGTTAATAAATTAGTTACGATTACAACCTCAGTCTCGAGTTTTAATTTTTTTCGACAATAACCGCGCACCCATTGCGAAAAATCTCGCGGTGGTTGTTTTTAGAACAAGCCCGGCCCGCTGAGAAGGACAACATATTAACTCTTATTAACGAGTTATTCACAGGCCGGGTTTGCGCAATAAAATCAGGCATTTTGTCGCGGTTGAACGCGCCAAAAAAGTTGCCTGTGCATTCAGGTGTCATGGTGATTTTTCCCGGCCTTAAACGTCGTAGTAGAGGAAAAATTCGTAGGGATGCGGACGCAACCGCAAGGCATCGTGCTCTTTACGTTTGTGGCTGATCCACATGTCGAGAAAATCTTTTGTGAACACATCGCCCTTCAACAAAAACGCGTGGTCTTTTTCCAAATGATCCAACGCTTCGCCCAGGCTGCCGGGGACGTTCGGCACTTTGGCCAGTTCTTCGGGCGGCAGTTCGTAAATGTTTTTGTCCAACGGTTCGCCAGGGTCGATTTTATTGATGACACCATCCAAACCGGCCATGAGGAGCGCGGTATAGGCCAAATAAGGATTGGCGGCGGGATCCGGCGGTCGATACTCAATGCGTTTGGCCTTCGGGCTTTCACTAAAGGTCGGGATGCGAATGGCGGCAGAACGGTTGCGCGCACTGTAGGCAAGGTTGACCGGCGCTTCGTAACCGGGCACAAGGCGCTTGTAGCTGTTGGTGGTCGGGTTGCAGATGGCGCAAAGGGCCTTGGCATGTTTCAGGATGCCGCCAATATAATAGAGCGCCATTTGGGACAACCCGGCGTATTCCTTGCCAGCGAACAGCGGCTTGCCCTTGTTCCACAAACTCTGGTGCGTATGCATTCCGCTGCCGTTATCGCCGAAAAGTGGCTTGGGCATGAACGTGACCGTCTTGCCATGGCGCTTGGCAATGTTTTTGATGACATACTTGTATAGCATCATGTTGTCGGCCGTCTTCACCAGCGTGTCGAAACGGAAATCGATTTCCGCCTGGCCGGCCGTTGCGACTTCGTGATGCTGCCGCTCAATCTTGATGCCGAGGCTTTCCATCACCAGGCACATCTCCGTGCGGATGTCCTGTTGCGTATCAGTGGGAGCGACGGGGAAATAGCCTTCCTTGTGGCGGATTTTGTTCCCAAGGTTCGGCATTTCTTCACGGCCGGTGTTCCAAATCGCCTCCTCGCTGTCGATGCTGTAAAACGTGCCGTTGCTCTTGTGATCGAACTGGACGTTGTCGAAGATGAAGAATTCCGCTTCCGGGCCAAACACCGCGGTATCGGCGATCTTTGTCGAGATGAGATATTTTTCGCCGCGTTGAGCGATTCCGCGCGGGTCGCGATTGTACGCTTCGCGTGTGCCGGTTTCCGCGATGGTGCAGGTGAGGCTTAGTGTCGGTTCGGCGCAGAATGGATCGATAAAGGCCGTTTCCGGGTCGGGCATGGCCAGCATGTCGCTAGCCTCAATGCTTTTCCAACCGCGGATGGAAGAGCCGTCAAAGCCAAATCCCTCTTCAAATATCTCCTCCGTCAGTTCGCCCGCCGGCACAGTGAAATGCTGCCAGGTGCCGAAAGTGTCCACAAACTTGATGTCCACCATCTTCGCCCCCTGCTTTTTCGCCATCTCGATCACGCTCTTAGGTGTGTTCATTTTAGGTTCCCTTTCAAGGTTTCGATTTCACAAAAAATCCCGCGTCACTCGGCGCGGGTCCAAAAAATCCTCAGACTGCCTGCTCGCCCGTTTCTTCGGTGCGGATGCGGATCGCACTCAAAATGGGCAGCACGAAAACTTTTCCATCCCCAATCTTTCCAGTCTTCGCTGCCTTGACAATTGCTTCCACGGCGGCATCCGTGCGGTCATCCGGAAGTATGATTTCCAGTTTGATCTTGGGCAGAAAATCGACCGTGTATTCGCTGCCGCGATAAATTTCGGTGTGGCCTTTTTGCCGGCCGAAACCTTTGACCTCCGAGACGGTCATGCCCTCAACACCCAACTCCGAAAGCGCCGCTTTGACGTCTTCGAGTTTGAATGGCTTGATAATCGCCTCGATTTTTTTCATTGGTTCGGTTCGCGGAGACGGATTGTAACAGTCGCGTGTCGGCTGTAAACAGGAATGTGACTTGAAATTTAATTTCTGATTTTTTGTCGAGCGACACGCACGCAAAAAAATTTTAAAAAATATTTTAATAAATTCTTTTTACGCTTGACTCGCATAATTCGAAATTGCACGAGAAAATTTTTTTAGCGCTACCCGATGCGGAGAAAACTTTCGCGCAGCAAAAATTTGATGTACTTGCGCTTTGCAAGACACGTGCTACGATGGAAGACGTTGTGAAAGGCTCGGCCGCTAATAATAGTGATAGGCCAATAAAGTTTATCTTATACTTTATCGAAAGTGTTTGACAACAATTAGTGGCCATGATTAGGTTGGGGCAGTAAGCACATTTGAATTTTTTGGGCAAACTTGTTTTGGGAATTGTTCTTTGATTGCCCATGGGATTTCGGCATTGGTTAGGTACAGACCAAAGCTGGAAAACTACGTAATCCTACTGTTGTACCAAATTCGAAAATTCCCCGGGCCTCTCGGTCACCCCCTGACTGATTGGCCCGGTTTTTTTATTTTTTAAGCAACCCTCGGCGCGAATCCGGGTCTTTGTTCAATATCGACCATCAAAGAAGTTGTTTGATTGGCGACACCTTAGGCTTACACTGGCAACCGCGTTATGAACTTCTCCAAACCGGAACTCTGGCAGCGTTTTCAGAAATATTACACCCATTATCCCTCCATCGGGCTCAGCCTGGATATCAGCCGGATGAATTTTGGCGACGATTTCCTCGCCAGCATGAAAACGCCCATCCAAAAGGCCTTCATCGCCATGGCCGAACTGGAAAAGGGGGGCATCGCCAATCCTGACGAAAAACGGATGGTTGGCCATTATTGGTTGCGCAATCCATCGCTGGCACCCACGCAAACCATCGCCAAGGAAATAACAGATACGATTGCCGCAATAAAGGCCTTCGCAGCAGGCGTTCACAGCGGGGCGATCAGCGGCACCAACGGTCCTTTCGAACATCTTTTGGTCATTGGCATTGGCGGTTCGGCGCTGGGACCGGAATTTGTCGCCAATGCACTCAGCCAGCCAGGAGCAGACAAATTGAAGGTGCACTTTTTTGATAATACGGATCCCGACGGCATGGACAAAGTCCTGGCGCAAATCGGCAATCACTTGGGACAAACCTTAACGGTGGTCATCTCGAAATCCGGTGGAACCAAGGAAACTCGCAATGGAATGATTGAGGCGCAAGCGGCTTACGAACGCGCTGGACTCAAATTTAATGCGCACGCGGTCGCGGTGACCGGTGCGTTGAGCGATTTGGATAAATTCGCCACCCAAAACGGCTGGTTGAAGCGTTTTCCGATGTGGGATTGGGTTGGCGGCCGAACCAGCGAACTTTCAGCCGTTGGACTATTACCAGCAGCGTTGCAGGGATTCGATATCGACTCGCTGCTGGCTGGAGCTAAGGCCTGCGATGACATTACCCGTCAACCCGGCGTAAAGATTAATCCGGCCGCTCAGCTCGCCTTGATGTGGTACTACATCGGTAACGGTAAAGGAAGCAAAAACATGGTCATTTTGCCCTATAAAGACCGTTTGGAGCTGTTTTCCAAGTATTGCCAGCAACTCGTGATGGAGTCGTTGGGCAAAGAAAAGGATTTGGACGGCAAAGTAGTGAATCAAGGCATTGCAGTCTTCGGAAACAAAGGCTCAACTGACCAACATTCTTATGTGCAGCAACTTAGGGAAGGAATCTTAAATTTTTTCGTAATTTTCATTCAAGTGCTGCATGATCGGAAAGGAAAGTCCATTATGGTCGAACCTGAGGTCACGTCGGGTGACTATTTACAGGGTTTTTTGCTCGGAACAAGGCAAGCTTTGCATGAAAATGGCCGGGAATCGATTACGATAACGATACAGGAAGTCTCCGCGTTCTCTGTAGGCGTTTTGATAGCCCTTTTTGAGCGAACGGTCGGTTTGTATGCCTCGTTAATCAATATCAACGCCTATCATCAGCCAGGCGTCGAAGCGGGCAAAAAGGCTGCTGCCACGGTCATTGATCTTCAACGCAAAGTCTTGAATTATTTGGACGAGAAGCGCGGCCATTCGCTGACCTCTTCTCAAATCGCCAGCGGAATCGGCGCGCACGACGATTACGAAACGGTTTTCAAATTGTGCGAGCATCTTGCCGCCAATCCGGATCATGGCGTGAACAAGACGCCGGGGAAGACGCCTTTTGAAGCGAGCTATCAAAGGAATTAGTAGCCGAGGCCTAGCGATGAAATAAGCGGGAGCGCGCAGAATTAATTGTGAAGCTGCCATCAGGTGAATCCACCTGCTACACCTGCTCATTTTTATAAACTGATTCTCACTTTGCGGCTTTGCACCTCTGCGGCTTTGCGTTAAACTTCGCGCTCTAGAGATGTTTGTTTACCCAAAAAATTACGATGTAATCGTGATTGGTGCGGGCCATGCCGGCGTTGAGGCGGCATTGGCAGCGGCGCGAATGGGTTGCCAGACTTTGCTGCTCACCATTAACGCCGATACCATTGGCCAGATGTCCTGCAACCCGGCCATCGGCGGACTAGCCAAGGGGCACCTCGCTCGCGAAATAGATGCGATTGGTGGCGAGATGGGCAAGGCGACCGATATGACCGGTCTGCAGTTCCGGATGCTCAACACCAAGAAAGGTCCGGCGGTTTGGGCGCCGCGAGCGCAATGCGACAAAAAGGCTTACCAGTTTTATCTGAAATGGATTTGCGAGCGTCAGCCGAATTTGGATGTCAAGCAAGGTCAATCCGCGAAGCTGTTGCATCGGGATGGTCAGGTTTATGGAGTCGAGACTACCTTGGAAGTGCAGTATCACGGGGCGACCGTTGTGGTGACGACAGGGACGTTTTTGAGGGGTTTGATGCACATCGGCCAAAACCAGCAATCTGGCGGACGCGCAGGTGAATCGGCTGCCATGAGTTTGTCGGGGTCGCTGAAGGAGCTGGGATTGGAATTGGGGCGGCTTAAGACCGGAACGCCGCCGCGGCTGCTTCGTCGTTCCATTGATTTTTCGAAGACCGAAGTGCAGCCTGGCGACGAGCCGGTTCCGTATTTTAGCTTCTGGAAGGACGATTTGTTCCACGTGGAACATTCCGGGATCAATCCTCGAGACATCGGTCATTCGAACGGCAAATACCCGCCCGGCTCGATTTTGGATAAGCTGAATGGCCAGCTTTCCTGCTACATCACTTACACGACCGACGCGACCGCCCAAATCATCCTAGCCAACCTTCACAAGTCGCCCATGTATTCCGGGGTGATTGAAGGCGTCGGACCGCGCTATTGTCCCTCGATTGAAGACAAGATCGTCAAATTCCCCGAAAAGGAACGCCAGCAGATATTTTTGGAGCCAGAAGGCATTGCCACGGATGAGATCTATGTGAACGGCTTCTCCACCTGCCTTCCTTACGAGGTGCAGGTGGAAATGGTGAAAACTATAATCGGCTGCGAACATGCAGAAATCATGCGTCCGGCCTATGCGGTCGAGTACGATTTTGCCTTTCCGACCCAGCTTCATCCCTCACTAGAGACAAAGGTTTGCCGAAATCTTTACCTGGCTGGCCAGATCAACGGGACCTCCGGCTATGAGGAAGCCGGTGCACAAGGTTTGATGGCTGGCATCAATGCAGCGCGGCGGGTTCAAGGCTGCGAGCCGATTGTGCTCCGACGCGACCAGGCTTACATCGGGGTGCTGATAGATGATTTGGTGACGAAGGGTACGGTTGAGCCTTATCGGATGTTCACGTCGCGGGCGGAGTATCGGCTTCTCCTGCGCCAAGACAATGCCGATTTGCGCCTTTCCGAAATCGGCCATGAAGTCGGTCTTTTGCCGGATCGAAATTACCAAAAATTCTTTGCCAAGCAAAAGGCGATTGAGGATGAGATTGCGCGCCTCGAAAACACGCGCGTCGGCGGTGAGACTTTAATTCAAATTTTGCGCCGCCCCGAAGTGAATTACCAAAACCTTCCTAACGGAACTCATAACGGGCTTCCTCCCGATGTGATTCAGCAGGTTGAAATTGCAGTTAAATACGAAGGCTATATTAATCGGCAGGAAATCGAAGTAGAACGGTTTAAGTCGTTGGAATCCAAGATAATACCAGAATCGTTCGATTACAATACCGTTCATAGTTTGCGCACCGAAGCGCGCCAAAAACTGAATAAAATCCGCCCTGCGACCTTGGGTCAGGCTTCTCGTATTTCGGGAGTTTCACCATCCGATATAGGAATTCTGAGCGTCTGGCTTAAACGAGGGGCTCCGAAGGAAACGGCCGAATCAGATGCTGATTCCTGTGAGTTGAAATAGGGGTTTTCATCTTCAGTAGCTTGTTCAACGCGTACAAACGGGCGGCGTAGAGAAGAGCAGCCGCCCCACACACGAACCTCCAAGTGAATTAAGAAGTTGGCTCAACCTAACGCCCGTTCCCGGTTGCGCAAGAGAAACTTATGAAAAAACTTTTAATTTCTTTTTCATAATATTTTCTGATGTAAGCTGTCTAATAATTACACCTGTTTCGTGCTCCTAAAAATCCGTTCTCGCAAACATTTGTGATTTCGAGATGCTCGAAATTTTAATGTGCGACGCCACTCCTTGCTTTCCCAACTGCCTTTGGTCACAATCCGCTGAAAAATCAACGGCGCAAGTTGCCGTTGAAAATCCATGCTGCCGGAAATTTCCATCATCGTTCCACTGTTCAATGAAGTGGACAATGTCGCGCCTCTCACGGAACAAGTCCTCGCCGCATTTCAAAAGGAAAAACGGCTGATTGAACTCGTGCTGGTGGACGACGCCAGCACGGACGGCACGTGGGAAAAGATTATGGCGATGAGCAAGGCTGATTCGCGTGTGCGCGGATTGCGTCATGCCCGCAACAGCGGACAAAGCGCCGCGCTTTGGACCGGTTTTTCCGGCTCGGCTGCGCCAATCATCATGACCCTGGACGGCGATTTGCAAAATGATCCCGCCGATCTTCCGCGACTTTTGGAACACTTGGAAAATTACGATGTCGTTTGCGGTATGCGCGTTGCGCGCCAGGATAATTTTTTGCGCCGCATCTCATCGCGCATCGCACGCGGCGCGCGCAAGGCAATGCTCGGTGTTGATTTTCACGACACTGGTTGCGGCCTGCGC
>DASRBR010000414.1:0-9521 GCA_035653495.1 Verrucomicrobiia bacterium | reverse complement strand
AGCCGATAATACAAATCCTCGCGAAAACGTCCGGCAGCGACCTCCTTTTTCAAATCTCGATTTGTCGCGCCGATGATACGGACGTCCGCCTTCCGCGTGCGGTCTTCTCCAACGCGTTCGTAACGTTTTTCCTGCAAGACTCGAAGCAGCTTGCTTTGCAAGTCGGGCGGAATTTCGCCGATTTCATCGAGGAAAATCGTTCCGCCTTCCGCCGTCTCAAAGCGTCCGGCGCGGTCCTTGATCGCACCCGTAAACGAGCCTTTCGCATGGCCGAAAAATTCGCTTTCGTACAATTCGTGCGGAATGGACGCGCAATTAACGCGGATGAACGGCTTGTCCCAGCGGCGGCTGCGTTGATGGATTTCATGCGCCACAAGCTCCTTGCCAACGCCCGTTTCGCCGAGAATCAATACCGAGGCATCGGTTCCCGCAACAAGGTCGATCTGGCTGACAATCTGTTTCAAAGCCGCGCTTTCGCCGACCAGATCGCCAAACGCCTTCGCTTCGACGACTTCTTCCTGCAAGTAGGCGTTGCGTTGCTCGAGTTGGGCCTTGAGGTTTCGGATTTCTTCAAACGCGCGCGCAGTGGCAATCGCGCCAGCGACATGATTCGCAAAAATGCGTCCCCAAATCCGCGCTTCATCCGGAACATTGGCCCGGCTGAACACTGCGATCGCTCCCAGCACTTCGCCCTTGTACGAAATGGGCATTCCATTGAAGCCGCGGATTTTTTCTTCCTTGAGCCATTCGACATGCGAAAGTTCGCCGGGGTCCTTGTCCAAATCGCGAAGCACAACCTGCTCTCCAGTCGCCCCAATTTTTCCAACCGGCCCGACACCCAGCGGAATCCGTGAGAATCGGTCCTTCAATTTCACATAATCTTCCGACTCGGCATCAGGAGGGTTGCTGCCGCTGGCCACGGCTTGAAGACAGCGGGTTTGGTCCGGGCACTCGTTTCGCCGCAAACAAGTCGCGCAAATGTCGCCCTTGTCAATCAGCCAAATCCTCACGCGGGCGACAAACGGTCGCTGCAACACGCGATTGACGAGTTTTTTCAGCAACTCGCACATGTCGCGTTCCTGCGCGATTTCCAAAAGCAAATCGCGAGCGAACCCCGGGTCGAATTTCATCTCGTCCGCAGTCTCCATGCACCAGCATGTTTACGACCGTTAGGACGATTTTTCAACCTTAATAGTTCTATAATTCGTATCGGACGAATTTTCGAACCGGAATGTAAATAACAAAAACTTTTGTAATCAGTTTAACAATAGCTACTTGAACAGAATTTAGCACGTTGGCACGAGTCCTGATTTAGATGGATTTAATTGGAAACAGAACTAAACGAAATTATGAATGCCGCCACTTTAAATCACGATAATGCTCCGATGCGCAAGCTCCTGCCGGCCGTCGAGCCAAACGGTCACCGCCTTATCGAGCCCGAAGAATTGCTCGACAAGCCAATCGGGAAACCCGCAGCAGAATCAAAGACCACGACGCCGAAGAAAAACAACCGTCGCATGCAACTTTTTGTCGGGATTGCCGCCGTCGGCCTTCTTGCAGCCACTGCTTTTTATTATGACAAGTTCATTGCGCCTTACGAATCCACCGACGACGCGTTCATCGAAGCCGACGCCACTCCCATCGCGCCGCAAGTCGCGGGCCAGGTTGTGCGCTTGCTGGTGAATGACAACCAGGAAGTGAAGGCCAACGATTTGCTGCTGGAAATCGACCCGAGGGAATTTCAGGCCAAGGTGGACCAGACTCGCGCGAATTTGGCTGCTGCCCAAAGTCGCCTTGAACAGGCCAACGCTCAATACGCCGTTGATCTGGCGAAAGTTGACCAAGAAAAGGCGAACGTCGTGGCCGCCGAGGCCCAGGCCGCCTACGCCGCGGCAGACCTGAAGCGTTATCAATCCGTCGGAAGCCGGGCGGTCTCCGAAAGCCAGCTTGACCTGGCTGGAACGCAGGCGCGTTCGACCGCGGCACAAGTGGATGCCGCGCGCGACAAGGAATTTTCCGCCGAAGCGCAGGCGAAGCTCGATAAAGCGAACATCCAAAGCGCTTCGGCGGAAGTTGCGCTGAATGAAGCTAATGTTCGCCAGGCGGAACTCGATTTGTCTTACACAAAAGTGACCGCGCCGGTTTCGGGTTTTGTGACGCATCGCGGCGTGGACAACGGGGCTTATGTGCAACCCGGCCAGAATTTGCTCGCGGTGATGCCGCATAAAGTTTGGGTCATCGCGAATTTCAAGGAGACTCAATTGGCGCACATGCGCGTCGGGCAGCCTGTGCGCGTCAAAGTGGACGCCTACCCCCAAGCCAGGTTCACTGGCCATGTGGACAGCATCCAGGCGGGCACGGGCGCGCGGTTCAGTTTGTTGCCGCCAGAAAATGCGACGGGCAACTACGTCAAGGTCGTGCAACGCGTGCCGGTGAAGATCGTGCTGGATGATGTCGCCAATCCTTATTTCGTGCTCGGCGCGGGCATGTCGGTGGTTCCGGAAGTGCGCGTGAAATAATGGGCTTTCAACCGATTAAGGAGCTATGAGCACCAATTATCCAACCAAGGTGAATCCGTGGTGGATCGCGCTTGCGGTGATGCTGGCGACATTCATGGAGGTGCTGGACACGTCCATCGCCAATGTGGCGCTCCAATACATCGCCGGGAGCCTTTCGGTTTCGACCGATGAATCCACCTGGGTGTTGACCACCTATCTCATTTCCAACGCCATCGTCATTCCGAGCACGGCGTGGTTCGGCCAAAAGTTCGGACGCAAACGTTTCCTCATGGTTTGCGTGGCGATCTTCACCACCGCCTCATTCTTTTGCGGTTTGGCCACAAGTCTTCCCATGCTTCTCCTGATGCGGGTGCTGCAGGGCGCAGGTGGCGGCGCCCTGCAGCCGATAGCCCAGGCGGTCATGCTCGAAAGTTTTCCCAAGGAAAAACATGGTGTGGCGATGGGCGTTTACGGACTTGGCGTGGTGGTGGCGCCGATTTTGGGGCCGGTGCTCGGCGGTTGGATCACCGATAATTATAGCTGGCGCTGGATTTTCTTCATCAATATTCCCGTGGGCATGGTGGCGTTGGCGCTCATGCAACGCTTCCTCCATGATCCCGAATGGATCCGCGATGCGCGCCCTCCTCGGCTGGACGTGATCGGTTTTTCTTTCATGTCGCTCTGGCTCGGAGCGCAGGAAGTGCTGCTCGACAAAGGCCAGGAAGACGACTGGTTCGGCTCGCGTTTCATCGTCTGGATGGCCGTGCTTGCGGTGATTGGTTTTGTGGTGTTCATCGTGCGGGAAACGCGGATAAACAAACCGTTCGTTAATTTGCGCGTCTTGAAAAATTACAACTTCTCTCTCGGGATGATCTTGATGTTCTTTGCCGGCATCACGCTTTACGGATTGACCGCAATTCTCCCTTTGTATTTGCAATCTTTGATGGGTTACACCGCATTATTGAGCGGTGAGACGATGATTCCGCGCGGGCTGGGCGCGTTGGTGGCTATGCCGCTGGCAGGCAGATTGGTTGGCAAGGTTCAGGGACGCTATCTGGTTGCCGGCGGCTTTCTTATGTTCGGACTTTCGTCTTACGCGTTGACGCAAATCACGCTGGACATCTCGCAATGGCTCTTGTTCTGGCCGTT
The DNA here is from genome assembly GCA_035653495.1 of Verrucomicrobiia bacterium. Lineage (GTDB taxonomy): Bacteria > Verrucomicrobiota > Verrucomicrobiia > Limisphaerales > Pedosphaeraceae > DATAUW01. Next base: position 5,874 of record DASRBR010000414.1, on the reverse strand, counting down.
GTTCTTCAGCGGCGTTTCCATAGCGTTTTTGTTTGTGCCGTTGAACACCGTGGCGCTTGGTTCCCTCAAGCCGGAGGAAATCGGCAATGGCAGCGGCATCTTCAATCTGATGCGCAATGTCGGCGGCAGCGTTGGCATCTCGATGGTCACAACGCTCGCCGCGCGCAGCGCACAAGTGCATCAAACATTTCTCGCCGGCCACATGACGCCTTACGACGCCGCTTATCAGGCAAAATTGTACGCGACAACTTCCGCGCTTGCGGCCAACAGCGGCGCATTCGAGGGACATCGCCAGGCGTTCGGCGCGCTTTACCATACATTGCTCACCCAGGCGAACCTGCTCGCTTATCTCGATAACTTTCGCTGGTTCGCGTTGCTCTGTGTGTTTTGCGTCGCCGGAGCGTTGCTCATGAAGAAAACCGCCAGTCAAAAACCGATAATGACGCATTAAGGAGATTCAACATGAAAACCAAATATATTTTCCTTTCGGCAATCCTGGCCGCCATCGCCGGAGGTTGCGCAGTCGGGCCTGACTATCACCAGCCCAAAACCGAAACGCCCGCGCAATGGAGCGAACCGTTGCAAGGCGGTGAAACCAATTCCCCGGCAGCGGTCGCGTGGTGGGAAAACTTCCACGACGCGGAATTGAATTCATTGATTGAAAGGGCAGCGCGTTCCAACCTTGATTTGCGCATCGCACAGTCCCGGGTCCGCGAAGCGCGCGCCCAATATCGGATCGCTTCCGCAAATCTCTGGCCGACCGTTGGCGGTTCCAGTTCGTATGCACGCCAAAAAGAAAGCAAAAATCAGCCGGTGCTTGGCTCGATCCCACTTCCTGGAAATATTCCTTTTCAGAACAATGTTTATCAGGCGGGTTTTGATGCTTCATGGGAACTGGATGTGTTCGGCGGCAAACGGCGCGCGGTCGAATCCGCTTCGGCGCAGGTCGCCGCAACGGAATTTAATCAACGCGATGTGCTGGTGATCCTGCTTGGCGATGTGGCGCGGAATTATGTGGAACTTCGCGGCGACCAGCAACGGCTCGCGATCGCCCGCGAAAACATCAAGGCGCAGGAGGAAGTTTTGTCCATCACGCGCGACCGGTTTGAACATGGCTTGACGAGCGATTTGGATGTCGAGCAAGCCGCGACGCTGCTCAATTCCACTCGCGCGGAAGTTCCTACACTCGAAACTTCGATTGAAAATTTCGTTCATCGCATCGGTGTGCTGTTGGGGCTGCAACCCGGCGCGTTGGCAACCGAGTTGTCGAGTGAAGCGGCCATTCCAGTTGCGCCGCCGACTGTTCCAGTCGGGCTTCCTTCCGATTTGCTTTTGCGACGGCCTGATGTGCGGCAGGCGGAACGGCAACTCGCCTCGGCAACGGCCAACATTGGCGTCGCCAAGGCCGATCTGTTTCCCAAATTCTCGCTGACCGGAGTGGCGGGATTCCAAAGCGTCAGCGCAAGCGATTGGTTCACCGCTGGCAGCCGGTTCTGGTCGGTCGGGCCGACCGTCACCTGGAAGATTTTCGATGCGGGCCAAATCCGCGCGAACGTACGCGTCCAAAATGCCCGCCAGGAACAGGCGCTCGCCGCTTACGAACAGACGACCTTGACCGCGTTTGAGGACGTTGAAAATTCGCTGGTCGCTTATGCGAAAGAACAGACTCGCCGGCGCTCTTTGGCCGACGCGGTCACGAGCAGCCAAAATTCGCTCGACCTCTCGAAAAAACTTTACACCAACGGACTGACAGATTTCGTGAACGTTCTGGACGCCGAGCGTTCGCTGTATCAGGCGCAGGACGCACTGGTGCAGAGCGATCGGAATGTCTCGACTGATGTGGTCTCGCTTTACAAATCCCTCGGTGGCGGCTGGGAAAACCTTGCAAGCTCTCCTGTGTTGGCGCAGGCCAAATAAGGCAAATGACGGCAACGGGACATTCCTGTTGCCGTCATGCGCTTTGAAAGATTTTTTTTCGCGAGTCAGCTCGAAGCCGCGCAGCCCTGCGCGCAATATTCCCTCGCGCAACTTTTATCCATGACATCGGGTTCTCGAATGGTTCCTTTCCCCTCACCCCGGCCCTCTCCCATCGGGAGAGGGAGTGACGAATTCCATCGCGGGACAAAACATCGAGCGTTGGAAATCACCAGCGCGTGTGAATGTTTCCCCTCTCCTTGGGGAGAGGGACAGGGTGAGGGGGACCGCGTTGCGTTTCCATCCGCTGCTGGTTCTGCCAATCCAGCAACTGTCAAACTTGATGAGTCCTCCGGCAGAGCCGGAGGATTTCCCGTTGGATTAATCCGCATTCACCTGTGGAACATCCACCAGGTGCTCGGCCAAAAACCAGACTTGTTGTTCGTTTGTGCGGATGACGTCGCTCACCAGCAGATCGTTGGTGCCGTCGTCGCCCATTTCGTCAGCCTTGCGCGCCGAAGCGCGGGATTCCTGCAAAATGATTTCATGCGCCGTCAGCAAACGCGAAATCTGGACCGGCACTTCTTCACGCCCTTTGGGCGGACGGGGAATGTTCGTGTTTTCGGCGACGTCCGCGGCCATGGCGTAGCTCAAGCCGCCGAGCGCCTGGATGCGTTCGGCGATTTTATCCACCAGTTCAGACTGCTCTTCGAAATGTTTGTCGAACAGCAAATGGAGTTGATAGAAAGTTTTGCCGGCGACCTGCCAGTGATGTTTTTTGTAGAGGTCGCGAAGCGTCATGGTATCGGCCAAAATTTGGTTCAAGCGCTCGACACTTTCCATGCAGACTTTTTCGCCCAGGCCGATGGGCAGCTTGGCGATGGTGCCGAACGGTTGGATTTCCGGCGCGCTTTGGCCGGTTTTTGGCCGGGCACGGTCCGGCATATAGTGAAATCGTGGTTCAACGTCCTTGTGATCATTTTTTGTTTTCATAGTCCCTGTCTTTTTAAGTTTCTGAAACGAGCCCAATACCCGCCTGGTTATCAAGCGGCCTTTGTTTGCGAATTCGAGCCTGTGAACGGCGAGTCCCGAAGAGCAATCGCAAATTAGCACCGCAGATGGGCATGTGCAACAGCGAGGGAGGAGAGTAGGGAGAGTTTAAAATTGGTTGCTTCCATCATGGTTGACATTGCGGCCTCGGAGCGCCCTAATTAACGGCAGCCAGTCGTATAAGAATTGTTACAACTCATCTCATAAATACGAGAAGGATTCGCCGGGTGGGGGCACCCGGCCTACAAAAGGCGCGATTTTGGCTTTCTTTGTAGGCCGCGTGCCCTCACGCGGCGCTTGGCTGAACATTTATGAGATGGGTTCTAGGCATATATGAGGACACTCGCGGTATTGCTGCTTTTTGCGCTCACTTGCCACGCCGGAGATCGTTCAAGCGATGGCATGGTTTCAGTCGCTAAATTTTCCCTCTCTCCACCCGCATCTGGACTATATGGCCCGTGGCGCGACAAAGATAAAAACCGGCCTTATGCCGGAGAGCTTATTGTCATCACCAACGCGTCATTCCGTTACACGACATTTTCAGACGTTGTTGGCAAGCGTCCAGAGTATTCAGGCACGGTTTCAGTTTTCAAAGACCACATTTATCTGAACCATCCAGGCATTCCATATCCGTATCGAGTTGCTGGCGTTGCCGATGGCGTTCCAGTTTTATTTACTTGGGAGGGATTTGAGCAGTGGAAGAAGACCGGAAAAGTATTTGAGCTGAATGTTTTGTATCTTCAAAAACCAACGAAGCGCAAAAAATAGATGAGATATATGCCTAATTCATCACTGTAGCAATCGGCGGTTGCCTCCGCCTTTTAAAATGATTTTACAGTATAGGTGGAGGTAAAATTGGTTGCGGGCGCAGGATTTTTAGGCACCCTTGATACGGTCGCGAAAAATCTTGTAAACAATGAACTGACCAATTGCCAATCCAACTGCAAAGCAAAGAAAGAACGCGAACATCCAAAATCCCTTTTCGCCAGAACCTGACAAGCGTACGACGCTGCCTCCGGCCATTGCCGAAATAACCCAAGTGCTGATGAACAAAGATTGAAGTGGATCGGCCCACCAATTTATTGGATGCCTGTCCCACGAAGGGCGACGTAGTCTCTCGCAATTGCCCCTAACAACGGAATAATAAACGGCGCCGACTGCGAATGCAGGCATGGCCAAGAGAATGATTAAACAGAAAATCGCGTCCGGGTTGGTATGGTGCAAGTACCACGGAGACATTGAACCAAATCCTGCACAGAATCCTAATCCCACCAACCCAAAATTCACCAAACGCCAAAGGTGTTTCATGAGCTTTCTGGAGGATTTCAAAATTGGTTGCGGGGCAGGATTTGAACCTGCGGTCCCGCATGCGGGATTATGAGCCTGACGAGGTGCGAAATTCCTGTCGGGAGTGAATTTCAAGGAAGGGGCTTGCACTTCGAAAACAGTTGCTTTGGGCGTCTAAAGGTGGAAAATTCCCACCATGGAAACAGTCAAAGTTGACGACAAGAAGCGCGTGAGATTACCGGACGCCAAGCCCGGACAGGTTTTGGCGTACGAAGTGTCCGGTGAAACCTTCACCTTGACCCTCGTCAAGAAGGTCGAACCTAATGGTCGCCCGTCCAAGTTCAAGTTGGTTATGAAGAAAGGACGCCCCGTGATTCAAACCGATCGCGTTGTCAGTCTGGAAACGATCAAGGAGCTGTTGACTGAGCTTCCATGAAGCATTTGCTCGACACAAATGTCTTGCTGGCAGCGCTGATCGAAACCCACCCGCATCATCCCCGCGCGTTCGGGTGGATAGAGGGAAAAGAAGTTGTTCTTTGTCCGCTGGTGGAAATGGGTTTTTTACGGATCGGAAGTCTCAAAAAAACTTACGGGATACCGTTGCGCGAACTCCGCAAAATTCTTGAACGGTTTAAGACCGTGTATAAAACGCAATGGATAGCAGACGACCTTCCAGCCTTGGATTCCAAAGGGGCGGACAAGGCGGAAGAAATCACTGACCACTACCTTGCGGATTTGGCGGGCAAGCACGGGTTCAAATTGGCGACCTTCGATGAAGGCTTGACGCACGCACACGTCGAATTTCTCGCTTGAAAAATTCGTTGCGGGGCCGGATCTGAACCTGCGGCCTTCAAATTATGAGACAGATGGTTTTTGTGAAAAAAGGCATTAATTGTTAATCATCAACGCACATGCAGCTTCCTACGCACAAACCGTTCAAGCTGTGGCGATGGATATTTATTGTATTACAGTCCGCCGTCTTCTTGACGTTCTCGCTCGTGTATGTTCTTGAGTTCGGATTTGGCATTTCAGTCGAGCCTCAGTCTCGGTCGTTAAAGTTTGCGCTGGGATTTTCTTTCATGGCAGGGCTCTTTTTCTTGCTGATTGCCAGCCCATTCTTCTTCAAGTCACTTGGCAAACTGGCAGTCATTGGTTGGATTGGGGCGCTTTGTATTCTTGCTATCAGCATGTATCTCCCAGCAAAATCAGCCCATTAATCCCTAACAAATCGCTGCGGCCAACGCAGACAAGCGACGGGCTTTTTTGGAGGAACTCGCTGAACTTCCATGAGCTGAGCAGAAGTGTTTCTAAATTGGAGAGAAAATTGGTTGCGGGGGCAGGATTTGAACCTGCGGTCCCGCATGCGGGATTATGAGCGCGGCAATCCGGTCAAAGTCGGGAACTTGGGGAGTGGGAGAAGGATCGAGCAACAGGGAAATTTCGCGAATCCGCTGCCCCAGCTCGCGGAGCACCCCGGCGAACTCAGCCACAGCCTCATTTTTGGCCTTCAGGTTTTTCAGGTTTTCAAAAGAGGGGATAAAAAAATTGGTTGCGGGGGCAGGATTTGAACCTGCGGCCTTCAGGTTATGAGCCTGACGAGCTACCGGGCTGCTCCACCCCGCG
>DASRBR010000413.1:0-2665 GCA_035653495.1 Verrucomicrobiia bacterium | reverse complement strand
TTTTCGTGGACCAGGCCACGAAGCGGTCCCTGCCGGTCCAAAATCAGCGTGATCACCCAAATAGTCGCGATGGCCGTGAACATGGAGCCGGCGAACATGTAAACGCCATACATGGTCGAATACCATTCGTGCTCCAGCGCCTTGACCCAGAGGATGACAGCCATCGTGAGCGACAGGCCGAACAGAAAAATTCCGAAAGCCGAGTAGCGCCGCATCATGCGCGTGCATTCGACAGAGCCGGTTTCATCCTGTTTGAGAGAATAACCGCGCAATTGCGCCGCAAGCCACCACCAGATTGCCAGGCAGAGAATCGAAGCGATGAAGAAACCCGCTGGCGTGAACAATGGCAGCTTGGCCCTCGTTGAAAGGTCGATATGGCCAGCCTGCGTCTGGCGTATCCATGTGTATAAATCGGCGCGCAAAATAGCGATTGGAATCCAGCCCACCCACGCCCAGCGCAAGGTGTAGCCCATTTGCTCCATGATCCGACGGATGGTCACCGACCAGCCGGAATCGAAAAGGTGATGCAGCATCGTAAAACCAAGTCCTCCCAGCGCAATGGTCAGGAAGAAGATATACGCGAGCAGCCAGGAGAAGGCGAACTGCCTCGTTGCGTCGTGGTCCACCAGAAAGCCGATGCCCACCAACACCGCACCGCCGATCATAAGCCACATCGGCAATGGACGCCATTTGGACAAATCCAGCGGCTCGACGGAACTTGGAGAGTTGGTTTGCGAACTCATAAGTTATTTCTTGAATGTGGAACGCATCTGTTCCGGCACATCGTCCACGGTCCCCAACTGGCTCAATTGCAGCGCGCGCAAATAGGCGATGATCGCCCAGCGGTCCTCCACCGTCACGTTTGGACCGTAGGGTCCCATCAGGTTTTTGCCGTAGGTGATGGTGTTGAAAAGTTCGCCGTCCTTCATCTCGACAATGCGCTTGTCATGCAAATTGGCCGGTGTGGGCGGCATCGCGCCAATCTTGACCGTGATGCCCTTGCCATCGCCTTGCGCGCCGTGGCACGGAGAGCAGTTAATGTTGAAACGTTGTTCGCCGCGGTCAAGCAATTGGGCTGTCACGGAGATGTTCGTCGGAATTGTATCGATGAAATTCGTCGTGCCGGGGACGCGGCCCGTGTTCACCGGAATGTCGGCGTAATCAGAGTCATCGATTGCGATCGTGCCGGGTATCGGCGGACGCGAGCTTTTGCCATCGGCAAAAAATGCATTTGGCGTCTGCGGGCGCAGCTTCGGCTGGCGGTTCATGTCGGGAAATATCTCGATGGGTGGACGGCGCGAGATGGTGCCACGTTTGCCCGCAATGAGCATCACCAGCACCGTGCACAAGCCGAAAAAGAAGAAGATATAGCGCATTATTCCTCCACCAGTTCGATGTGCCGGCTGCCGAGCGATTCAAGCAGCCTGCGGGTTTCAATTTCCGAATATTTCGGATCGCTGGTTTCTATCACAAGGTAAAAGCGGTCATGGCTCGCGTAGGCGAAACGGCGGTGTTTCAGCAGCGGATGATGCAGGCGCGGCAGACGGTTCAGGAACAACATGCCGAGCAACGCGCCAAAGGAGCCGAACAAAATGGTCAATTCATAAGACGGCGGGAACGCGCTGTAAGGGCTGAACATCGGCTTGCCGCCGATGATGATCGGGTAATCAACGGCGTTCATCCACCAGATCATGAGCATGCCTGTGGTGTAGCCGGTCACACCGCCGATGAATGAGAACCAGCCTACTTTTGAATTCTTCAGGCCCATCGCCTTGTCGAGCCCGTGCACCGGAAAGGGCGTGAATACGTCCCATCTGCGAAAACCAGCATCGCGGACTTTTTCCGCCGCGTGAAGCGTGTCCGCCGGGTTCAGGAACTCAGCGATGATGCCGTAGATTTTTGGAACCTCTGGCATTAGTGATGCCCTCCTTTCGCACCGCCCAGCGGATTATGCGGGTCGGCCTGCGGCGTCACACCCTTGACTTCGGCGATTGCGATGAGTGGAACAAATCGCAGGAACAACAGGAACATCGTGAAAAACAGACCGAACGTGCCGAGATATTGACCGATGTCCACCCAGGTTGGACGGAAATAAGCCCAACTCGATGGCAAAAAGTCGCGGTGCAGCGGCATGAGGATGATTACAAAGCGCTCGAACCACATGCCGATGTTTACGAAAATGGACAGGATGAAAACCACCAGCATGTTCGTCCGCACTTTCTTGAACCAGAAAAGTTGCGGGAACAGGCAGTTGCACGAAACCATCGTCACCCATGCCCACCAATACGGGCCGACCGCGCGTTGCATGAACGTAAAGCGCTCATAAGGATTGCCGCTGTACCACGCAATGAAGAACTCCATGGAATATGCGTAAGCGACGATGCAGCTTGTCGCCAAAGTCACCTTGCACATCAATTCCACGTGGCGAACCGTAATGATTTCTTCGAGGTGCAGCAACCGGCGCAATGGAACCAAGAGCGACAACACCATTCCGAAGCCGGAGAACACGGCGCCCGCAACGAAATACGGCGGGAAGATGGTGGTGTGCCATCCTGGCAATTGCGACACGGAGAAGTCCAATGAAACGATCGAGTGCACGGAGAGCACCAGCGGCGTCGAAAGACCGGCGAGGATCAGGTAAGCCTTTTCATAATTGCTCCAGTGA
>DASRBR010000412.1:0-11369 GCA_035653495.1 Verrucomicrobiia bacterium | reverse complement strand
CAACCTCGCGCGGGGAATTCAACGTCGGCAATACATCAACGAAGCGAAAGAGCTGCACCTTGAGGGACTCGTTGCGCATGGCCCAATCCATCAGCCACCCGGTCACATTGCGTGGGCTGAAGACCCCGGATTTTTCTCCCTGCATCAGCGAGAATATCTGCAATCCGCGTTCCTCGATTTCCGTCTGCAAAGAGGCTGCCGGAACGGTCGATTTGGACACCGGTTCACTAATCATAAGCTATGGCGTTGCGCGGCTCGGGAGACCGCGCTCATGTAAAAAATATAACATAAAAGGCCTGGGTTGACCTTGCGTTCACCCGCAACCGGTGAAAGCTTTTAAATAAGAAGGAAACCTGCCCGCGCAATGCAAGGCGGAAAACGACTTCATTTTTGCGCTTATGAAATCGAGGTTTTCGTTCTTTATCGCTTTGGCTTTCTTTTGCGGTTCGCTGCCTGTATTCGCGATGGTTCAAGGTCAAGGCTCTGGCCCTCCGGGTTGGATGCCGCCAAATGAGGCCGTCGATGACCCTGTCACGCCGGGTTTCAGTTATGTCCCGCAACTTTCCCGACCGGTTTACGACGTGCTGAAGCTTGTCCGTTCGAATGTTTCAAACGATACCATCTACTCCTACATCCAAAATTCTCCTGACCTGTTTGATCTGAGTTCCGATGACGTCATCTATCTGGACCATCAAAACGTTGATCCGAAAATCATCTCGGCCATGATGCGTCACGACCGCGAACTGCGCGCACAACAAAACGCCGCGCTGGATCAAACAACCCTGCCGCCGGTGCTTCCGCCTGAGACTTCTGCGCCGGATTGGACAATGGAACCAAATACAACCAATTGGACTGCGACAACCAATCCAGCGGCGCCTCCGGACGAATCTTACTATTATCCTCCCAGCTACTATCCTCCATCCGAAATGGCTCCCGGTGGATACGATGACACCGGGCAATCCGCCGGTTATTTTTACCCTTCGCTCGCGCCGTATGGCTCATGGTCGCAATTGCCCGGTTATGGTCCTTGCTGGCAGCCATTTTGCGCGAAAAGCGATCGCAATTGGAAACCCTTTTGCAACCGCGGCCAATGGTTCTTCACCGACAACGGATGGTTTTGGAATTCGTTTTATCCATGGGGCTGGGCACCGTTCCATTTCGGGCGCTGGTTCAATCATCCGCGGCTCGGCTGGATCTGGTTTCCGGGAAAGAAATGGTCGCCCGCGTGGGTGACGTGGCGCGATTCATCGAAAGATATCGGGTGGGCGCCGATGCCGCCGGGCAGCGATTTCGACCAGAACGGCCTCACTTACCACGGCAGGGAAGTACCGAACGATTTTGGTTTCGGCTTGCGTCCAAATGATTTCACATTCGTTCCAGCGCGCGATTTCGGTTCGATGGAAGTGGGTTCGCACCGGCTGGACCTTCCGCAGTCCATGCGCATTTTTCCAAACACCCGCGTCGTGAACAATTTGGCCTGGTCGAACGGAAGAATCCTGAACGCCGGCCTCGACGTGAACCTGATTGCGGCGGACAGCCGCCAACCGATCATTCGCGCGCGCCTCAAAGATTCCGGTTCACTGGCGAGTTCCGGCTTTTTCCCCGGCCAGGGAGGGAACCCGGCTACTGTAAGCGTTTTTCGACCGCAATTGCTTAATCACCCGCAACCCAACTCACGCGAATCATTGTCGGCGATTCTGCCGCCGGGCAGCGGGTTTCGTCCCGGATTGTTGAACAACCCACAACCGAACAGCCAACAATCGCTCTCGATTCCGCCGACCACGTATCCGGCCATTCCGCAACAAACTGGCCCGCAGCAAAACGGCCAACCATTCCGTTTCGGTCGGGAATTTCCAAAAGTCATCGTGAATAATGGACCCCCGTTTGCGCCCGCAGGCACGCGCGTGCAACGATTTGTGCCCACCCCTCACCTGCAGGGCATGGGCACAGCCCATATCAGCTCAGGTTTTTCCAGCGGCAGCGGGCATCATAATTAAATACCGCGCAATTCGCGGGCTGTGCGGAAAAGGTTTGATTTTCGCGAATGGACGTGGGATTATCCTACCATGGTTACGCTTAAAGCTGATAATAAACGGCGCGTGGCAATACCCGACATCAAGCCTGGGCAGGTCTTCGCGTTTGAGGACAACGGTGATGGTTCGTACACGCTGATCAAAGTTAAGGCGGAACGCAAAGAGCCATTTCCGCCTGGAAGTCTGCGCAAGTATTTTGACCGGAAACGGGACGCTGAAATGTCGGCCATTGCAAAAGCAATGCCCCTTCCACCGCTGCCAGAGGACTATTGAAAAAGCAATTTGAAGTCTGGCGGTTCGATTTCCCCGGACGCGGAGAGCATCCGTGTGTCATCATCTCTCACCCGGAGATCGCAGCGAGAGCGCAGTTCGTGAACGTCCTATTTTGCACAAGCCAACGGCAAAGCCGACCCATCAAACCGATGGAAGTCATGCTGGATCAAGCGGACGGGCTGGATTGGGAAACCTTCGTTTACTGCGCCGCAATGTGGTATGTGGAATCCGCTTCGCTATATGGATGCCGTGGCAGGGTCAGCTTGGAACGGCGAAATGCCATCCGCGAAAAACTGCGTGACCTCTATCGGCTGGCTGCGAGGGATTAATGATGGCAGCCGCAGCCTTCGCCGCAGGAACCGGAATCGAGTTCGCTTTCCTCTGGAACGCGACCCAACTCAAACGTCTTGGTCACATAGTTCGCCACCGATTGCTGCACTTTATGCATGTCTTCCTGCGCATCGAGGAAGCCTTTGGCGACAGGATTACTGAGGAAAGTCTCGCGAAGCTGCTCAAAAGCGTCAATTTCAGCGCGGTCCAACGGCATGCCTGACTGCTGCTTCTGCTGCAACATTTGGCCCTTCATCATCAGGGCGTCGTATTGACCGCGAACCTGATCATTGGCCAGAAAGACGTCAATCTTTTGGCGCATGGCGCGAACGTCCGGTTGCTCCAGGATGGCCTGGCAAAGTTCCCGGGTTTTCAGGGTGATGACATTTTCTTCAATTTGAGTCGGCATAATAATATGTGTTTTTGCCAGACGTTGGGGTGTTGGATTCGCAACTGACCAGCGGTTCTAATACAACACAGCCGAGACACAAAAGCAACCGATTGTTGACTTTGTGCCGTTGCCAGCCGAAACTCGCGGTTAATCACCCAACTCCATGACAACGGAATTATTCATCCTGAGGCATGCCATTGCGGAAGAACGCAGCCCTTCCTTGCCCGGCGGCGACAGCCAGCGCCGTCTCACCGGCGAAGGCGCGCGCAAAATGGGCCGAATCGCCAACGGAATGAAGGCATTGGACCTGAAATTTGACCTGATTCTTTCCAGTCCTTATCTCCGGGCCAAGGAAACCGCCGAAATCGTCGCCAAAGTTTATTCCAAGCCCAAACTCCTGAAACTGACGCCATTGCTTGCCCCTGACGGCAACCCGCGGGATTTGATTGAAGAATTGAAGCGCGCACACCCCCGTTGCAAGCGTGTTTTGCTGGTGGGGCATGAACCCTATTTAAGCTCGCTCGTTTCCCTACTGCTTTCGGGCTCAACTTCGCTGTCCATCACCCTCAAAAAGGGCGGGCTTTGCGGATTGACCATCGCCAAATTGCATTATGGCCGTTGCGCAACTTTGGAATGGCTCATGACTCCCGGCCAATTGCGCTCCGCGAAATAAGTCGTTGCAAAAGAGGAGTTTGCAATTTCTACGGCATATCTTGTAGGACGCAGACCCTCCGTACGAGACCCGACAAAAATCCGTATTGGATGGTGTTGCAAAGACCTTTTTCCATGAGATAATGACCCATCATGAATGAGCCGCTTCAATGCACGCTTGTGATATCGTCTTGGCTGCAACGGAAGAATTTGCAGGCCTTTGACGTCCGCTGGCGTTTGACTAACGACTCGCTTGAGGTAAACTACTGGCGTTAATCACAAAAGGAGCTAATCAGCATGTTGAAACACGCACCAACACGTATCTTCGGCTTCGCACGCTACACAATCCCGGCGCTTTTGGCCGGCTGCCTGCTTGGCCTCGCACCCCAATCCCGGGCTGTTACCCAGTCGCGCACGATTGCTTCTCCGGCCATTGCCAAGGCAATGGTCCAAAATTCGTCCGAAGCAGTCGTCCCGGCATTGGATACAAGGCGCCTTTTTGCGCTTGGCATGATTGAAACCGGCAACGACGACACCTTGATCGGCTCGGCCGGTGAGGTGAGCCGTTATCAATTGAGTCCTTCCGTCTGGAAGAGCTATTCCAAGTCCGACGATTACGTCAACCCGCAGGTCGCCCTCCAGGTGGCCCGCGCGCACTGGATTTACCTGGCCAATTATTTCAAAGAGAAGACCGGGCGCAATCCAACTGACTTTGACATGTATGTGCTCTGGAACACCCGCTACGGCTATTACGCCCACAAGGGTTTCTCCCAGCAGCTCATTTCGCCAGTCGTGCGGGACCGCGCCCAGCGGTTCGTGAACCTGGTCTATCGCCCGAATTACTAAAGGCGAAGCATCTCAACTTGTCGCGAGGCGCTGGGTTCACTCCAGCGCCTCTCGTATTTTGCGCGCGTCTTCGTCGTCGGGATATTGGGAAATAAAATCGTTTATGCTTTTCCTGGCTTCTTTCTGACTTTGCTCGTCTGACAACAATCCATTACAAATGATGTCATTCAACGTGAGTTCCCGCCAACGTTTGAGAGCCTCCGGATCACCATCCGGCAATTTCTGGTAAAGCTCAGTTGCCTTGGTCAGCAAAGGATAAGCCTGCGCGAGCGATTCATCATCAGTGCTCAGTCGAATTTTCAGGGCTGCCAGCACCATTTCGGCAATGATGTTGTCCGGTTCTGATTTAAGGGCCGCGTTTGCCTCAGCTTCCACCCGGTCCCATTTCGATAGGTTAGTTAAAGATTTTGCAAGCAGCAGATGATTTCTGGCTGATTCCTTGGTTCTCAGCCGGGACTCGCAAAGCCTGGACAATTCATCCGGTGATGTTTTTTCTGAAAAACCGAGCACCATTTCCCAAGCCATTTCCAACTTTGGGTCAAGAGACACCGCGCGGCGCGCACAATCCAATGCCTTATCACGCGGCCCGCCACTAACAAAAATTAGCATGGCAAGGTTGTGCAAAGCTTCCGCCGCTGTTTCTTTATCAGGTTCTTGGGAAAGCTTTTCGAGACGGTCCATGCACAAATGGACGCACTGGCGCGTCTTTTCCGGCATCAAATCTATGTTGGTTTGGCGGGTCTCGGAGAACCATTTGATGCATAAACTGAAAGCGATCAACGCGCTCAGTTTGGGGTCCTTCGGTTTCAGGTCAGCGGCTTTGCGCAGTGCGTCAATCGTTTCATCTGACATCATCGCCGAAAGCCAGTTCCGTGCGTCCAATTTTTTTCACCGCGAAAATGCCGGAGCCAGGCTTTTTCCCTGGTTTCAATCGTTGTAAATCCTGCAAACTCCATGAACGCATCCGGTTCGTTTTTGGCAAGGCCAAGGGCACGGTCAAAGCAAATGGCTGCTTCCTTGCTCTGTGCCTCGGCTTTTTTTAACGCCTCCCCGGCAGGCCGATAGTCCAAGGACTCCTGGGACGGCGTGTAAGACGTCTCTATTTCCCGGCTAAAGCGGTCTGGAATCAGCGTGTTGTAGGACGATTGCTGCAAAAAATATCCCAAACCTGCCCAGCATTGCCACTGATTGGATGCGACCGAAACTGACTTGCGATAAGTGCTTTCGGCTTCTTCAAATCGGCCCATTTCTTCCAGCGCTTTGCCCAACTCGGTCAGCAACAAACCATCCGAAGGATTGAGAGCCAGTCTGTCTTTGCAAAGTTTTTCAGCCTCTTTGAAAATCGCCTTTGACTCGTTGGTTTGAGCGTTCAAACTTAGAAAGTAGCCGCACCGGAGCAACTTTTTAACATTTCTTGGATCTGCTTTAAGATCTGAACGGGAGATTTCGACCTGCTCCTTCAAAGTTGTCCCGTCGGTAATCCACCACAGGCTTCCGTCAAAATTATTGTAAACTCCGAAATTCAAATCCATTGTTGGAAAAATCACCAACTCCCGCAGCCGCTCCTTGCCATGCACCGGTGCGGCGGCTTCCGCAATAAGGCAAGTTGCCGCCAGTAATATGAACACAAAGACTATTCTTTTATGATTACCTGGTTTTATGCCCGACTCCATGCAGGACATCAAAACACTCAGTTGCGAAGTGAGGCAAGAAGTTTTGAAAAAAGATTTGTCCATCTCCCGCGTTTTTTACGACTAAATAGATGGACAAAGCCTATGAGCGATTCGGCGGAACAACTTTGCGAACGGGCCCAGACAGGCGACATGACCGCGCCGACGGAATTGGTCGCGCTGAATTACCAAAAATGGAAGCTCGCGCCGTGATTGCTTGAAAACTGACAAAATAAGTCTGAAGCTGATTCCATGAGTAAACCCATGCGAGAGTACCGCCGCCGCCGGAAGGAACGGATTGCCGAGGAAGTGGACCACTTGGAAAAGGCCATGCAGCATGCGCCGCTGGGAGACCCTTCGGACGAAGAAATGGCAAGCATCATAAAAGTGCAACGCCGAATTCGCGCGGGAATAAAACGTGTGCGGCAGAGCGAGTGATCACCGCCTCACATACCCATTCGCGTGAAACCACGTCACCGCATCAGCGAGGGCCTCTCGTGGCGGCGTTTGGGGAAGACCCAGTTCGCGGACGGCTTTGGCGGGATTGTAATACATCTTGTCCCCGGCCATGCGGACGCCCGCCAACGGCGCGCGCGGCGGTTTGCCCGTCAGCCTTGATTTGGTTTCATCCATGCACGCGGCGACGAATGCCATGCTGTAAGGAATCTGGATTTTGGGCGCGCGTATGCCGGTGATGTCCTGCAGCGTGGCAAAAGTCTTGTGCATGGTCCAATTCCCTTCCGCGCTGCCGAGGATGTATCGCTGCCCGATCTCGCCCTTTTCGGCCGCCAAAATGTGGCCCACGGCGACGTCCCGCACATGCACCCAATTCAATCCGGTGTCCACATACGCAGGCATGCGGCGGTTTAGAAAATCCAGAATGACCTGCCCAGTGGGCGTTGGTTTGACGTCATACGGCCCAACGGGCGCGCTCGGATTGACGATGACCACCGGCGAATTGCCACCCTCCGCCGAGGCCAGCTTCAATGCGATCTGTTCCGCCTTCCATTTGGAAATTTTGTAATGATTCGATAGCTGCCGCGGCGTGACTTCCGAAGATTCATCCGAAGGCGGCGAAAATTGCCCGGGCAACCCGACGCATCCCACCGTGCTCGTGTAAACGATGCGCGCACAACCGGCCTTGGTGGCCGCCTCGATGATGTTGCGCGTGCCGTCCACGTTCGTTGCATACATCGGCCGGTAATCGCGCAGCCAAAGATGATAACTGGCCGCGGCGTGAAAGCACCAATCGCAACCGCGCAACCCGGTGGCGCACGCCTTGTGATCGTGCAAGTCGCCCTCGATACGCTCGAAGTCCAGTCCCTTGAGTCCGCGCACGTCCGTGTTGGGGCGCAGCAATGCCTTGACCCGATGGCCTCGCGCGAGCAATTCGCGCACGAGGTTGGCCCCAATAAATCCCGAGGCGCCGGTGACAAAGCAATTCATGACATCAAGGAATTTGCAACCAACCGGCTTACGGTTCAACCGCGAAATGCAGAAAGAAAACAGCCGGGCAGGCTCCCCAGCCCATGCCAGAACTCGGCTGAGTTCCGCAAAGCGGCTTGTTCCGGCGGGTTTGAGCTTGAAATGGCAGCCCGCTTATTCTCCGCCGCCGCCGGGTTTGGTCTCGCCGATGCCGTTCATCAACGCAATCAGAGGCAGGAACATGGCGATGACAATGCTGCCGACCACCACGGCCAGGAAAACAATCATGATCGGTTCGAGCAATGAGGTCATGGCCGCCACGGCGTTGTCCACTTCTTCGTCGTAGTTGTCGGCAATCTTGAGCAACATTTCCGGCAGTGCGCCGGTTTGTTCGCCGACGTCCACCATGCTAATGACCATGGGCGGAAACACGTTTGAAGCTTCGAGCGGCGCGGTGATGGTTTCGCCTTCCTTCACGCTGTCATGCACTGCGGCGACGGCGGCGCTGACGATGACATTGCCGGAAGTTTCCTTGACGATGGTGAGCGCCTGAAGGATGGGCACGCCGCTGCTGACCAGAGTCCCGAGCGTGCGCGTGAAGCGCGAGATGGCAACCTTGCTGATGACCGGCCCGAAAACGGGCACCTTCAATTTGAACTTGTCAAAGACGCGCCGGCCAAGCTTGGTGCGAATGATGAGCATAAAAATGACCACAATCACCGCAATGACGCCAGTCGTCATCAGGAAGTGGTCCTTGATCGCCGCGGAACAGGCGAGCACGAAACGCGTGAACGCGGGCAGTTGAGCGCCGTCCAACATCCCGGAGAAGACCTGCTGGAATTGCGGGATGACATAGATCATCAACACCGCCATGATGATCACGGCCACGACCATGACCGCGACAGGATAAAACATGGCTGCGATGACCTTGCCCTTGATCTTCTGGGCTTTTTCCATGAACTCGGAAAGACGGTTCAGCACGACTTCCAGCACGCCGCCCAATTCGCCGGCCTTGACCATGTTCACGTAAAGGCGGTTGAAAACTTTCGGATGCTGCGCCAATCCTTCGGAAAACGTGCTGCCGCCCTCGATGGCAAGCGCCAGTTCGCCGATGATGTTGCGCAACGTGACGTTCTTCTCCTGTTTCTCCAAAACGCGCAATCCGCGCAACAGCGGCAGACCGGCGTCAACAAGCGTCGCCAATTGCCGCGTGAAAGTGGTGAGGACCTTGGATTTGACGCGTCCGCTGAGGCCCGGGATCTTGATCTGGATCTCCATCGAGCCCTTTTTCTTGCCCTTGCCCGCAACTTTTCCACCCTTGCCTTTGGCCACTTTTTTATCGGGCTTTTCCTTGTCAACTTCGACAATCTTGGTGGGGAAAAAGCCCATCTCCTTTACGCGCGTGATGGCTTCGTTCTGGGTGGCGACTTCGAGGGTTCCCTTGGTTTCCTTCCCCTTCTGGTCCATTGCGACGTAACTGAATTTTGGCATAACGGCTCCCGGCTCAGGTGTATTTCACCACTTCTTCTATGGTTGTGTCGCCATCGAATATACTGCGCATCCCATCCTCACGCAAGGTTATCATTCCCAGCTCGACGGCCTTCTGGCGCAGCACGACGGTCGGCGCGCGCTCGTTGATCAAAGCGCGAATCGCCTCGCTGATGATGAGCAATTCAAAAATCCCGCGGCGTCCCTTGTAACCTGTGTCGTTGCAATTCGAGCAGCCGCGCCCGTAGTAAAACACCTTGTCGCCGATGTCGTGCGGGGAAAGATTGAGCATGTTGAGCTGGCTTTCCGTCGGCTCGAACGGCGTGCGGCATTTCTTGCAAATCGTGCGGACAAGCCGTTGCCCCAGAACGCCCATCAGCGTCGAGGAAATCAAGAACGGTTCCACGCCCATGTCCACCAGGCGCGTGACCGCGCCGGGCGCGTCATTGGTGTGCAGCGTGCTGAGCACCAGGTGACCGGTCAGCGAAGCTTGAATGGCAATTTGCGCCGTCTCAAGGTCGCGCATTTCACCCACCATGATGATGTCCGGGTCTTGACGCAAAAACGAGCGTAACGCCTTGCCGAAGGTCATGCCGACCGATTCATTGACCGCCACCTGCATGATGCCCTCGATGTCGTATTCCACCGGGTCTTCCGCAGTGAGCAGCTTGGAATCGATCGTGTTCACGCGCCGCAAGCAGGAATAAAGCGTGGTGGTTTTGCCGCAACCGGTCGGCCCGGTCACGACGAAGATGCCGTTGGGCCGATTGATGACGTCGATGACGTAATCATGCACGTATTTTGGAAAACCGAGCGATTCAATCTCCAAATTCACCGCCGCGCGGTCCAGCACGCGCAACACGACCGATTCGCCGAATTGCGTGGGCAACGTGGACACGCGCAAGTCGATGTTGCGGTTGCCGAGGTTCAGGGCGATGCGTCCGTCCTGGGGCAATCGGCGTTCAGAAATATTGAGGTTGGCCATGACCTTGATGCGCGAAACCACCGGCAGCGCGAGATGCTTCGGCGGAGGGGCCATTTCGTAAAGCGCGCCGTCCACACGATAGCGGATCTTAAACTCATCCTCAAACGGCTCGAAATGGATGTCGCTCGCGCGGTCCTGCACCGCCTGGAAAAGAACGAGGTTCACGAAGCGGACGATGGGAACTTCGTTGGCGATGTCCACCAGAATGGCGGCATTATTTGAAGTAGCGGCTGCGCTCGCTTCCTGCGCAAGGTCGGCATCCGAACCCAAATCCTTGAGCACATCCGAAACGCTTTCCATTTCCGCGCCATAATAATTGTCTATGGTCTTTTGGACTTCGGCAGGGTCGGCCACCACCAACTGCACGTCCTTGCGGATGACAAAGCCCAGTTCGCCCGCGCGCTCGGGATTGAGCGGGTCCACGAACGCGACCTGCACGTTGGTCCCGTCGGTTGAGACCGGGACGCATTGATACATCCGCGCGGTAGTGCCGGGGATGACCTTGAGCAGTTCGGGCGTGAATTCGATATTGCGAAGGGAAACGACCTCCGTGCCGAGATAATCGGCGACCAGTTGCAGGATCGAATCCAAATCCAGGATGCCGAAATCCTGCAGGACTTGAATGACGGATTTTGCGCTGCGGGAAAGTTCCTCCTGCACTTCTTCAAACTGCAGGTCGTCCACAAGCCCCTTCTCCTTGACGAGATCGAGCAATGGATTGGATATAGCGTCAGAGTCTGCCATAAGAGAAATAAGAAAAATTAAGCGGCGGCTGCTGCAGGGGGTGGTTCTTCCTCTTCGCCGGCCATCGCTTGCGCCAGTTCCAGTTCCTGCAATTTCTGCTGGATGGTGAGCGGGTCCTGCGCCTTGGTGATGACTTCCTCGCGGGCAATCATCCCGGCCATGTATTTTTCCAGCAGGAAACCGTCGAGGGTGACCATGCCGAACTTCGCCCCGGTTTGGATGTCGGAATTGAGGCGGAATGTTTTGTTGTCGCGAATGAGCGCGGCCACGGAAGGCGTGTTGATCATGATCTCGAACACGGCGACACGCCCCGGCTTGTCGATGCGCGGAATGAGCAACTGCGAAATGACCGCCTGCAACACCGTCGAAAGCTGGATGCGTATCTGTTCCTGTTGATTCGTCGGAAACGCGTTCACGAGACGGTCAATCGTCTTGGCCGCGCCGGTCGTGTGCAACGTGCCGAACACCAAGTGACCGGTTTCGGCAGCGGTAAGCGCGGCGTCAATCGTTTCCAGGTCGCGCATTTCACCGAC
>DASRBR010000411.1:0-6815 GCA_035653495.1 Verrucomicrobiia bacterium | reverse complement strand
CGGCACAGAAAATTTGGTTCATTGCCGTCAGCTTCAATCCAACGCGACGACCAATTGGACCGAATGGGAAAATCTCGGCGGAAAAATTTTGCCGGGTTTCGCGGCGGCAATGAACGCGCATGGGCGCATGGAAGTTTTTGCGGTCAGCGTCACCAACGGCGCCATCATCCGCATTTTTCAAACGTCCGCGGACACGAATGCGTTGTGGTCATCGTGGATGGAATTTGGGACGAACATCAATTCGGACCCGAACCTGGCGCGCGAACCTTCCTACGTTTCCAGCACACGACGCCAATTTGGCAACGCGCTTCACGCGGACCCGAACCTTGCGACCGCCAGCAGCGCGGATGGCCGGTTGGAAGTTTTCGCCACCACCGCAACTGACGGCGCAATCCTGCATCGCTGGGAAACGCTGACCGGCGGCTCGGATTTGTGGTCGGCGTGGGCGACCCTTGGCGCGTTTGCGCAACCGAATCTTGCGGCTGAAGCGAATGAAGACGGCGACCTGGAAGTGTTCGCGGTTGATCGGCAAAACAGCGAGAAAATCATCCATCGCCGGCAAATCAGTTCGGCAAGCGACTGGCTGGACTGGTCGGACCTCGACCATCACACCTTCGAATACTCCTCGCGCACGTGGCAGGTGGATGAAGGATTGCCGGATGATCTGGTGCAGGCGATCGCCCAGACGCGTGACGGTTACCTTTGGGTGGGAACGGCGCGCGGCCTCGCGCGATTCGATGGCGTTTCGTTTGCTTCTTACGATTCGCGCAACACGCCCGACTTGCGGACTTCCTCGATCACCGCGTTGTGCGCGGACGCTGACGGCGCGCTTTGGGTGGGAATGGACGGCGGCGGATTGGCGCGCTTGAAAAATGGGATTTGGACGCATTACGGAAAAAGCGAGGGATTGGTGGGCGACAATGTGCGGGTGATTTGCAAAACAGCGGACGGCGCGCTTTGGATCGGCACCACTTCCGGGATGAGCCGTTTCAAGCATGGCGCGTTTGTGAATTACACCACGAAGGACGGTTTGTTCTCGGACATGGTCAGTTACATTTACGAAGACCGTGAAGGGACGTTGTGGGTGGGCACGAGCAAGGGATTGAACCGGTTGAAAGGCGATGAAATCATGGATTCGTTCACCATGCCGCGTGGATTGCCGAACGGTTCGGTGCGCAGCATCTGCCAGGACAAGGGCGGGCGCATCTGGATTGGTTCCAACAACGGGATGCTATGGTACAATTGGTATTGGACCGGAAGTTTTTACGCCTACAACACGCGCTACGGGTTGTCGGACAGTTTTGTGTCGGCCATTTGCGAGGACAGCCTTGGCAATCTTTGGGTGGGCACTTACAGCGGGTTGAACCGGTTTCGCGAAGGACGGTTCTTCAGCGAGTTGAACAATGAAGGCGTGCCTTATGACAAGGTGAACGCGCTTTATGAAGACCGCGAAGGCAATCTTTGGGTCGGCTCGAATGAAGGCCTTGTCCGGCTCACGCCCCGGCGTTTCACCACTTATACCAAGCAACAGGGACTCAGCCACAATCACATCATGTCGGTGCTCGAAGATCATGCGGGAGGTTTGTGGCTCGGCACCTGGGGCGGCGGTGTGGATGAATTGAAGGACGAGAAAGTCAGCGTCTTTGGTTCAACGAACGGCCCGGCGCAGGATTTGGTTTTGTCGTTGTGCGAAGGCCGGGACAACAGCTTGTGGATCGGCGCGGATTATGACGGCGGGTTGATGCAGTTGAAGGACGGAAAATTCAGGCATTTCAGCGCAACCAACGGGCTCATCGCCGCACCGGTCCGCGTCCTGCACGAAGATGCGTCGGGAAGGTTGTGGGCTGGGACCGACAAAGGATTGAGCTGTCTTCATGACGGGGTGTTCACCACCTACACAGGCCCGCAATTCCTGGCCGGCGATTCCATCCGCGCCATCTGCGAGGACCACGCTGGCAACCTTTGGTTCGGAACGGAAAAGGGATTAAGCGTCCTGAAGGACGGGCAGTTCAAAAGTTTCACCACGCATGACGGGCTTTCCGACGACATGGTCCTCGCGTTGTATGAAGATAAAGAGAACGAACTTTGGATCGGCACCGGCGATGGCGGCCTCAATCGCTTGAAGGACGGACATTTCAAGAATTACACAACGCGCCAGGGATTGTTCAGCGATGAAATTTTCGAAATTCTCGAAGACGACGATGGCTGGCTGTGGATGAGTTGTTCGAAGGGAATTTTTCGCGTGCAGAAAAAAGAGCTGGACGATTACGACGCCGGCAAAGTCAAGACGTTGGCCTGCATCGTTTATGGCAAGGTGGACGGAATGGAAAGCCCGCAATGCAACGGTCTCGGCAAACCGGCCGGCTGGAAGGCGCGCGACGGCAGGCTTTGGTTTCCCACCAGCAAGGGAGTGGTTGTGGTGGATCCCGCGGCGATCAGAAGCACGGACGTCCCCGCGCCGGTTTACATCGAAAAATTGACTGCCGACAAACATACCTGGCTGCGCGTCACGCCCGCGCGCTACATGTCCGCCGGCAAGGAAGCCTCCGCCTCGATGTTCAATTCGATGCTCGAAATCCCGCCCGGACGCGGCGAACTGGATTTTCAATACACGATGCTCAGCTTTCAAGCGCCGGAAAAATGCCGGTTCAAATATCAGTTGGAAGGAAGCAACCCGAACTGGGGTGATCCAGACTGGGTGGACGCCGGTTCGAGGCGTTCGGCGCATTACAACAATCTGCCGCCGGGCGATTACCGGTTTCGCGTGATCGCGTGCAGCAGCGACGGCGTATGGAATGAAACCGGCGCGACGCTCTCGATCCATTTGCTGCCGCATGTGTGGCAGAATTGGTGGTTCCAGACTGCGGCGCCGTTGCTGGTGATCGGCGGCGCAATGGGCATTTCTGTCCATCTCGGCAAACGCAAGATGGTGCGCAAACTCGCATTGCTAGAACAGGAAAACGCGGTCGAACGCGAACGCGCGCGCATCGCCAAGGACATGCATGATCAATTGGGCGCCGGTTTGACACAAGTAGGACTTCTGGGTGAACTCGCCAGGCGCGATGCGTTCAAGCCGGACCAGACGAAAGTTCTCGCCGGCAAAATTTGCGACATCGCCCGTGAACAGGCCCAAATCCTCGATGAAATCGTCTGGACCGTTGATCCCAAGAACGACACGCTGACAAAACTTTCCGCGTACATCGCCGTTTATGCCGAGGAATTTTTCAAGGCGGCCACCATCCGTTGCCGGCTCGATATTCCTCCCGGTTTGCCGCCGTGGCCCGTGCCCGCCGATTTGCGCCACAATCTTTTCCTCGTTCTCAAGGAATCTCTGAACAACATCGTCAAGCATTCCGGTGCGTCTGAAGTGCTGATCCGGTTCACGTTGGATGGCGAAATTTTGAAAGTTTCTGTCGAGGACAATGGGAAAGGTTTCGCCGCCGGCCCGCGCGATCAATTCGGAAATGGATTGTCGAACATGGAGCAGCGCGTGCGCGCGATGGGCGGCATTTTCGATTTGTCGAGTGCGCCAGGGAAAGGTACTCGCATTCAATTTCAACTTCCGCTAATGTCCGGGGCACATACATGACCCATGATCGAACAACCTACTGCGGAAGCCCCGCCATCGGCTCAATTTTCCATGCCCATCACTGTTTCCATAGTCGAGGATGATGATCGCATTCGCGAAAGCCTCGCCATCCTGATCGATGGCGTGGAGAACATCCGTTGCATCAGCTCGCACGCGACCGGCGAGGAAGCGTTGAAGGAAATCGTCGTCAAAAAACCTGATGTGGTCTTGATGGACATCAATCTTCCCGGAATGTCCGGCATCGACTGCGTGCGCAAGTTGAAGTCGGCATTGCCGAAGCTGCAGATTTTGATGCTGACCATGTACGAGGATGACGACCAGGTTTTTCAATCGCTTACGGCTGGCGCGAGCGGTTATCTGGTCAAGCGCACTTCTCCGGCGGAAATTTTGCAGGCGATCGAGGAAGTGCACAGCGGCGCGTCGCCCATGTCGGGGCGCATCGCCCGCACGGTGGTGGAATATTTTCAGAAATTGCAAAGCGCGGCGCCGGGGGAAGAGAATCTTTCAAAGCGCGAACAGGAAATTCTCGACTTGCTCGTGAAAGGCTACCGATACAAGGAGATTGCCGACACGCTTTGTGTCAGTTTCGAAACGGTGCGGTCACATCTGAAAAACATTTACGCGAAATTGCACGTGCATTCACGCACTGAAGCCGTGGTAAAATACCTGCGGAAATAAAAAAGTTTCGCGCAAAAATATTCACCCTCCCCCAAACGGGGGAGTAAACAGGTCGTTTCCACCGCCTTCACTTTCGCTTTCACCCGAAAAGGGTATATCGCGAATATTTCCGTTCTCCTACTGTATCATGCGAAATGAAGCCTCATACCATAGCCATAACGCAGGCGTTGTCTCTCCACGCCGGGAATGACGGCTTTTTTTCACAGCAGCCACCAACCACTGCTGTCCTTGTTCCGCAACCCCCATCCAGCAAATCTATGCTTAAAAAACTTATGACTGCCGGCGGTGTCGCCGCATTGTTACTCGCAGCGGGACTTCCTCTGCGGGCGCAATCATCCTATTCCAATGCCGTGATGTCATTGAACCCGGCCGGTTACTGGCCACTCAATGAAACAACTCAACCGCCGCAGCCAATCAATCTCACGGCTTCAAACTTGAGCAGCCTGGGTGCGGCTGGCAATGGATATTATGGCGCGTGGTATCAGCCGAACGGAACGACGTGGTACCTGACGAATAACATCGCGCAATCCCAAGCTTACACTTATCCGTTCGACGGCAGCATGGCGATGCAATGCCAGGGGCAGGCAGGCCAGTACGTGATTGTGCCGCGCAACACCAACGGCGTTAACAATCCGGGCATCACCATCAATCCTCCGTTCTCAATCGAGGCGTGGGTGAAGGTTGGAACCACAAACAGCGCGCTCGGTTGCATCGTCAGCCAGGGCGGCAGCGTCGCTCTCAACACCGGCGGCCCCAACACGAACAACCCGTTCTACGGCGGTTTGCGATCGGGTTGGGCAGGTGTTGAATTGGGACAATACCAGGATTATTTCTTCCTGCTTTGTCAAAACACCAACACTGTGGGCACAAAGAGCAGCGAGCTCGATACCAGCCCCTACGCTACGGGCAAAGGTTTCAAAATCGGCGCGTGGGTGTATCTCGTCGCCACTTTTGACAACGCGGGCCACACTGCCATTTGGACCAACGGGGTGATCTGCACCAACAAGACGCTTGGCAAAAATGTGGCCGGACAGACCTATGTCATTGATCCCACCAGCCCGCTGATGATTGGCGGTGGCAGTGATGTGACGGCATCTTATGGCCAGGGCTTTATTGGGACGATTCACGATGTTGCGATTTACAACGTTGCCCTCCAGCAAACCGACATCCAAAACCACTGGCAGACCGCCAATGGCACCAATGCGACTTATGGCACCAATTACCCCAGCGCAGTGCTGGCGAACAATCCCGTCCTTTATTATCGCTTGAACGATCCTCAAACGAAAACGAACGCGGGTTATCCCAGCAATACTTTCCCAGTTGCCAATAACTACGGCAGCCTTGGCGCTTCCGGTAATGGCGTTTATCAGCCCGGCACGACGCCTGGCGTCGCTGGCCCGCCTTATGCCGGATTCGGTTCGCAAAGCACGGCAGTCGCTTTCAATGGCTGGCTGGGCGGCGTTGACATCGGCGGCGGGGCGATTCCTGGGGCTTTGAACCCCACCAACACCGCTCCATTGACTGTGGTGGCCTGGTTCCAGGGCGGCCCGGCGGATTCTCCCGGCCGGTTCCAGGAAATCCTTGGTCACGGCAATAATTCATACCGTCTCGCATTGGGCCAGATTGCCGGCGAAAACCATTTCAACCCGGGTCCCGGACCTGAATTGCAGTTCGCAAGCCCTGCGGATATGGTGACCAACGGTTTCGCCTTGAACGACGGCGGATGGCATATGGTTGCAGGTGTCAGCGATGGAACGAACGAATACATGTATCTTGACGGTATCCTCGCCAAGAGCAGCAACAACGTCGCAGGCATCAATATTACCGGCAGCACGAACGACCTGCTTATCGGTGGTGATAGCCAGTTCACGACGGCCAGCTTCAACGCTTCGAACACGGTCCGCACCTTCGATGGCCAGGTCGCGCAAGTCGCCTTCTGGACAAACGCGCTTTCGATGTCGAACATCCAACAACTTTATAGTGCCGCCGACGTGCCGCCTTACATTGTCTTTCAACCGAATAATACCACTAACAATCAAGGCCAGGCGGTGACCGTCAGCGCCACAATCCGTGGCAGCAATCCATTGAACTATCAATGGTACAAGAACGGTTCTGCTGTCGGCGGCCAGACCACTTCCACGCTGACCTACAATCCAGCGCTCGCTTCCGAGTCTGGGAATTATTATCTGATTGCGACGAATGCCTATGGCAGCGTCACAAGCTCAACCATCAATCTCACCATCTACGGCCCTCCGACCGTTCAGCAACAAACCACCTCGGACGCGGAAGTGTTCGCGGGCACCAGCCCGACCTTGCACGCCATGGTGGCCGGAGCACCGCCTATTTATTATCAATGGACATTGAACGGCAATGCCATCTCCGGCGCGACCAACTCCAGCTACCAAGTTGTCAATGCGCAGGCCAATGGCACTTATAACTGCACCTTGAGCAATTTTGTCGGCACGGCCAGCCTCACGCCGATTTCGCTCACGATTTTGCCCGATCCAACCGCGCCATTCCCAGCCAAAGTGCTGGCCGATGGCGCGAT
>DASRBR010000410.1:0-5267 GCA_035653495.1 Verrucomicrobiia bacterium | reverse complement strand
TCGACCACAAAAATGCGCGGGAATCGCTGGCCTTGATCCGCGAGACCTGCCGCGAAAATGGCGCTGCCTTGTTGCTTGTAAGCCATGACCGCGAAGTGCTCGGCAATTTTGAAAATAGAAAACATTTCTGGAAAATCAATCGCGCCATCCAGGCGGAGGCGGCGATATGACCATTGAAGGCGTTGTTTTTCGCAGTCTGCGTCAGCACGCGTTGTCCACCGTGGTCACAGCGGCGTCGGTGGCGCTCGCCGCCGGGTTGCTTTTGTCCGTCTGGGTGGTCAAGGCGCAGTCACAGGCCACGTTCACCGGTGTCAATGCCGGTTTCGACGCCGTGCTCGGCGCGCGCGGCTCAAAATTGCAGTTGGTGCTCAACGCCATTTTTCATCTCGAAGCTTCGCCCGGCAATCTCGCCTGGTCCGATTTTTTGGACATCCAGAAAAATCCGAATGTGGAACTCGCCGTGCCGCTCGCGGTTGGCGACAATTATCACGGCTATCGACTGGTCGGGACCACGCTGGATTTGTTCAACAAAACCGAATATGCGCCCGGCAAAAAATATGAGCTGGAACCGGGCGGGCATTTCTTTGAGGAAAACCGGCGTGAGGCGGTCGCCGGGAGTTTTGTTGCGCAGAAAATGCATCTTAAAGTGGGCGACACATTCCATCCGTTCCACGGTTTGATTTTTAATGAAAACAATCAACACGCCGAAACTTATGTCATCGTTGGTTTGCTCAAGCCGTCCAACACCCCAGCCGACCGCGTGATCTGGATCCCGCTTGAGGGCATCCAGCGGATGAGCGGCCACAATCCGGATGCCGCGACGGAGATCAGCGCGGTGTTGGTGAAATTAAAGGCGCACGGCGCGATGGCCGGGTTCCAAATGGACATGATGTACAACAAGCAAGGCAACCGCCTCACCTTCGCCTGGCCCATCGGCACCGTGATGGCCAGCCTGTTCGACAAGATTGGATGGTTCGACCGCGTGTTGACGCTGGT
The DNA here is from genome assembly GCA_035653495.1 of Verrucomicrobiia bacterium. Classification (GTDB taxonomy): domain Bacteria; phylum Verrucomicrobiota; class Verrucomicrobiia; order Limisphaerales; family Pedosphaeraceae; genus DATAUW01. Next base: position 4,271 of record DASRBR010000410.1, on the reverse strand, counting down.
GGCGTGGCTGGTTGCAGTGGTTGCCGCGGGGTCAATCCTCGCGAGCATTTACAATTCAATGAATGAACGCCGGCGTGAACTGGCGATAATGCGCGCATTGGGCGCAAGACGAATGACCGTTTTTGCGGCCATTGTGTTGGAAGCCGCGACCATTTCTGCGCTGGGAATGTTTGTTGGATTCGCGGTATATGGCGTGTTGATGACAGCCGTCGCGGGCGTCATTCGTGCGCAAACAGGCGTGGTGTTGCATCCGCTGGAATTCAATTGGGTGATGGTCTGGGCGCCGGCAGCGTTCATTGCGCTGGGCGCGCTCGCGGGAATCATCCCGGCCATGAAAGCCTACCGCACCGACGTCGCGCAAAACCTGACACCCATTTCTTAAAGCCGCGGTTTGCGGTCACCCTTCATTATTTCCTCGTCTGTGTTCAATCAGTGGCTCAACTGCATCGTTTTTTTCTGGAGAAGTTCGAGATATTGCCGGGCGATTCGGTTGTCAGGATTTCGCGTGGCGACTTCTTGAAATTGGACGAGCGATTCGTCCCATTTTTCCTGCCGATACAACGCGATCCCCAAATTTATGCGCGCCTCAACTACATCGGGCATCAGGCGGACTGCTTCGCGAAACTCACGAACCGCATCCTCAGTTTGCCCGGACTTGCCCAATTCCGCCCCGTGCAAGAAATGGGCCTCGCCGGCTTCCAACTGCAGCTTTGAATCAAACGCATCCAGCTTCACGGCCTCATCAAAGTTTGTGCAGGCTGCGCCAAGCCATCCGCGGCTCATGCAAAAACGGGCGAGTGTCTCCAGCTCTGGCGAATGATGCAGCCGGTTCTGCAAGGCTTTTTGATAGCAATCCTCCGCCTCCTTTTTCTTGCCGTCACTTTCAAGCAGTTGTCCAAGCCCGAGCCACGCGAGGCCGAAATGCGGCGTGATGGCCAGCACGCGTTTGTATTCTTTTTTTGCTTCTTCTTTGCGGCCGAGTTTCACCAGCGCCATGGCCACATTTTGCAACGGCGCGGCATCTTGGGGATACAACTCGAATGCCCGCTGGTATGCGTCCGCAGCCGAATCATATTTCTTTTCCTCCACAAACGCATGACCCAATTCCGACCAATATTCGGTGCTGGTTGGGAGCAGTTCTGTTGCATGGCGAGCGGCGGCTTCGGCTTCGGCCGGATGACCGGCCGCATCTTCCAATTCGGCAACTTGCTCGTAAAGTTGGGCATCATCAGCCTCGATTTTCAATGCCGCGTAACTTGTTTGCAAAGCATTGGTCAGGCTCGCATGTGCTTCAGCCTCCCGCGCTTTTTGGACAAGGTATTTCACTTGTTCTTCATGATTGATTTGGGTCGCGAAAGGAGGATCGGTCAATCGGCCGAGCATCTCGGAAACAGCGGATTTGAGGTCGTTGTCAGTTCGAGCGAGACGGCGGGCGCAATCGGCCACGCTTGGCCATGGCTGGTTGCTCACGGAAAGTTTTTCCGGCAAAAGTTTTTCAATCTGTTCGGCCAGCGTCCTTGCCAGCAGGCAATTGCCTTCGAAGGTCAGATGCACATGCTCGTAAAAATATTTCCACCCCGGCAGTCCATCGACGCAGGCAGCAGCGAAGGAATGCTCCGCATCGGCGAGCAAAATCTTTTCGGCCTCGCGTCCCGATGCAATCTTCCGCACCTGTTCGTTCAAGTGGCTGTCGCAACGGAACCGCAAGGTATCGAGATCGCGCGCCTTGCCCAGTGCCTGCTGTGCGCCGGTGTTGTCGCCAGCCGCCAACAAACATTTGCCTAGGCGAAATTCCATTTCGGCATTCGCATCGTCCAGCTTCTCCGCCGCCTGGAACAGTTTCGCAGCTTCAGCATACGAACCGGCATTTTGCAGACTGGTTCCCTGGTTCAGGAAATCGTCCCATTTTTGTTTGTCAGCTTGCGACAATCCGGCGCGGTGCCGCGAAGCGAAGGGAGCGCAATCCTTCAAATTGACCGCCACTGTGCTCACCACGATGCCTGCGCCATTGTCATGCCCAGCGCGTAGGATGTCTCGCAGATTGATTTCAAAATTTCGATAGACCTTCTGAAGGCGCGGATCGTCCTCAGGCACTTGCTGGTCAAGGAACATCAGCATCCCGCCCCATTCGCTTTTGTCCGACGGCGTCCTCCGCAAGTGCTCAGCGCCTGCCTCGATCAACTGGCCGAGACGCGTGCTCTGCAACGCAAGGCTCGCTCGCACCATTGGCACAGGCAACGATTGTGTCCCAAAAACGGTGCCCGCGCCGAACGGGCCGACGACTTCGTTGTTGCCCATGTAAATCACCCAGATGTCGCCGTCCGCCTTGGCGCAATCGCGAGCGATCGGATATATGACGTGGGAATTGATGGCCGTCATGGCGGCGTTGACCACCTCGAATTTCGTGCCAGGATGACGCAGGCTCAGCGTGGCTTCCAAAACTCGCGGCAATCCAAAGGCCGGCTGCGGATCTCCGAACGCAGCCGATTCGCCAAAAACAAAAATCCGGATCGTCTCCGGTGGTTTTTTCTGGAGAATGGAAATGGGGCAGGGCGTGCGCGACTTTCGTTTCCCAAAAAAGCGCCAGCCGAATGTGTTGTTCTGCACAAAAGTTTTTTGGCCTTCATGGTTGACCGAGGAAAGCAGGAACGACGTTGGATGGCCAAATCCGGCCACGCGCAACAGCAGTTCTAGCAATAGCAGAAAAACAATGGGAACGACTGTCGCGCTCAGCAAACGCAAGCGCCACAATTTCCATCCCGTGAGTCGCGGCAAATCGGGAGCAGCCCGGGAGGAAGCGCTCGATTTGGTTTTGCGGCGCTTTTTCATGCAGTAACAGGAACCTTTCAAAATAGCCGCGCCCATGTCAAGCGGCATCGCCCAATCCCTCTGCTGGAGGACTCATCCAGTTTGACAGTTGTTGGATTTGCAGAACCAGCATTGGATTGAAACGGATCGCGGTCCCCCTCACCCTTGCCCTCTCTCCAAGGAGAGGGGAACATTCATCTGCGCTTGTGATATCCCGCGCGCGATCTTATGTCCGTGACGGAATTCGTGACTCCCTCTCCCGATGGGAGAGGGCCGGGGTGAGGGGAAAGGAACGATTTGAGAACCCGATGTGTTATGGGATGAAAGTTCCGGAGTTTTAAGGCGCTTGACTCAATTACCACGATTCGATACGATGCACATCATCAACACAGACTGGTCCAGCCAACAACCATCGTTACGAGCGATTGTCGGGGAAAGCATGGGTAACAAATCGATCCGCTCTTAAGGCCAACTTTTTTATTATATGAAATACCAAACTAAACGCCATTATCTGGCGCTCCTTGCATTTGCCATGTTCTGCTTGGCATTTGTGTTCGGGGCCAATGCACAAACTCTCGTCCACCGCTACAGCTTTCAAGACCCTGCAGGCAGCACGAACTTCGTGGATTCCGTGGGCGGGGCGAATTGGGACGGTTCTCTCAACAACCAGAACGGCGGAAACCCACAGTTGACCGGCTCCGCGCTGGTTCTGGATGGCCAGGGCGATTTCGCCCAACTGCCTGCCGGCATCATGTCGAATTATACGCAAATCTCCGTCGAGTTTTGGGCCGACATCGACGCGGGCAATCCGACCTGGACGCGCGTCTTTTCCTTCGGCTCACAAAATGGAAGCGGGCAAAAGAATTCCGGCATTGATTACTGTCCTTATGCCGGCGGGAATTACCAGAACCTCGACGCGTTGAACACCAACGGTGTTGATGCTTATGCGAACAACAATTCCGGCCTGCTTGGACTTACCAATGTCCACGTAACTGTCGTGGTGGACCCGGTGAATAACACCATGTATTATTACAACGGCACCACCCTGATTTCGCAACTTCATGGAGCTCCGCCGCCGCTTTCGCAGATGAACGACGCTTACGACCTCATCGGCCGCTCGCTTTATGACATTGACCCCACGCTCGCGGCGACTATCCATGAATTTCGTATTTATAACGGCGCGCTCTCGGAATCGTCTGTCGCCCTCAATGATACAGCCGGGTCATCTCTTTATCTTACCAATGCCGGGACGATCAATGCCCTGCGATTTACCAGCCCCGTCAACCCGCTGACCGTCAATCAAACCGTCCAGCAAAGCGTCTTTGGCGATTTCTCTCAAGTAACCAATCTCAACCTCGTTCTTTACGGCGGGGTGACTTACACCTCCGGCAATACCAACGTCCTGACCATCAGCACAAACGGCGTGGTCAAGGGTATCGGTGTCGGCACGACGACCGTCACAG
>DASRBR010000409.1:0-2886 GCA_035653495.1 Verrucomicrobiia bacterium | reverse complement strand
CCCGCATGCGGGATCCGCGGACGGCGGCAGCGCGCCGTCCCTACCCCGGAGAATTTCTATTGCGTCTCGGGCCGCTTGTTGTCACTCTCTGCTAAAGGCCATGTCTCGATTCGCAGGAGAGCCTTATGAATGATTCCAGCGAAGATGCGGCAAGCAAACGGGTGCTCGTCATCGAGGACACCCTTTCCGTCGCCGAATTGATCCACGAAATGCTCACCGGCTTGGGCCATCGCACCGAACTCTGCACCACGGTCGAGGACGCCCTCGCCAAATTCGCGCCCCAAAAATTCGACCTCGTTGTCACTGACTACACCATGCCGCGCATGAACGGCATCGAACTGGCCCACATCATGCGGAAGCTCGCGCCCAGCCAGACCATCCTCCTCATCACCGGCTCGACTTTTTCCATGATGGACGAGGATTTGCGCAAATATCCGGTCAACGCCTTCCTCGAAAAGCCTTTTTCCATCGCCGAATTCCGCGATTCCGTCCTCAAGCTTCTCGGTTAACCCGAAAAGGAAGTTCTAAGGCTCTGCTGGTGGACTCACGAACTTTGACAGTTGCCGGATTGGCAGAACGAGCACCGGATTGAAACCAATCGCGGTCGCCCTCACCCTGACCCTCTCCCCGAAGAGAGGGAAAACATTCACCTGCGCTTGTGATATCCAGCGCGCGATATTATGTCCGCGACGGAATTCGTGACTCCCTCTCCCGATGGGAGAGGGCCCGGGTAAGGGGAAAGGGACTATTGTAGAACCCGATGTCAAAGAGGGAAGTTGCGTGAAGGAATATTGCCCGCAGGGTTGCGCGGCATCGAGCCGCCAGCACTCAAAAACATTCTTGGTACGTTCCGTTGCCACTTCTATATTGGCGCGGTGAGCGGTTTTTTGAGATTCGTGGGGATCGTCAACGCAGCCGTATGGTTCGGCGCGGCCATCTTTTTTGCGGCATTCGTGCTTCCGGGCGTTTTCTCGCAGCAAATGCATCAGTTGTTCCATGAAACGGAGGCCAATCCTTTCTACTCCGGCGCAGTCGCCCAGGCGCTTTTCGAACGCTACTTCGCCCTCCAGATCATCTGTGGCGCAATCGCCATTGTCCATCTGGTCGCTGAAAAACTTTACCTCGGACGCGCCCTGCCGCGCTTTGGGATGGGCTTGGTCGTCACCCTGTTTTGCCTCGGGCTCATCGGCGGCTTCTGGTTGGAGCCTCACATGAAGGACTTGCGCCAAACCCGTTATTTTGGCCGCACCACCGAGGAAAAAGCCCACGCCCAGCGCTCCTTCGCCATCTGGCACGGCATTTCCGAAGTCGTGAACGTCTTCGTCATGGCCGGTCTCCTCGTGCATCTTGTGCGCGTCACCCGGAACGCCGCTCCGGGAAGATACGGAACATTTTACCAAATTCCGTAGTTGACAAATCCCATTTGTGGGAAAGGTTGTTAATGTAACTTTTCTTGATGTTTAGAAAAAGTTCAGAACTAACTGATATGATTTCAAATGATCGTCCGTCACCTTACGGGAACCGTTCCTACGGGTCGCACTACCCGCCCAAACCGCCTGTTAACGAGGACACGTTGAAGACGGACAAGGTTCAAATTGAGCGCAAAACCTTTGTTTTCACGCTGAAGGAGAATCCCCGCGGCCGCTTTTTGCGCATCACCGAAGATGTCGGCGGACGCCGCGATACCATCATCATCCCCGCCCCTGGCCTGGAAGATTTCAAGAAACTCCTCGACCAAATGGTCAAAGCCAGCACCGAGGCCCCGCACAAGGAAGAAAAACCTGAATAAGCGGCAAGGCACACCTTAAACACTAAAAGTCCCCTGTAGGCTCAGAGCCTCCTCACGTCGGGTCCTACAAAAAAATTGGGTGCAGGCTGTGCCTGCAGCGCCGTCGGGCGACATGCTTGTAGCACCCCAACGCGCAAATTTTTTCAGCCCCGTTAGGGTACATATCCCAGATGCGCTCCCGAAGGAGCTTTGCTCGTTTTTTAATCGTTTCTCTAGAAATATGCCAGCCCTAACGGGCTTTCAGGAATGATGAGTGTAACAGCATTGCTGATAAATTATGCTTGACTTGCCTAAAGGGTTTGCTACTTTCTTTTTCATGTGGAGGAAGTCCGCCCTCCAATGAAACCAGAGCGGACAAGCGAATGTTTATCGTTCGCGACGTTCTTTGACATTTGAATCGGATGCGGAAAACGGTTCCGGGTTGGAGGGGAGCGCGGACAGCTTGTTCACCGTAGCACAAATGGTTGAGGGTTGATTGTTGATGGTTGATGGACTGACGGTTCCGATTTCCGGGTGGGGATTTTGCCATCCTCAATCCTCTTTCCTCCATGATCGCCGGCCTTGAGGGCCGGATGCTGGATGCAGGATCCTTGATGCTGGATGAGCGGGCTTTCGAGCATTGAGCATCGAACATCTTGCCTTTCGCCATCCTTTGTCACGCCTTGTCGCGCCTTGTCGCGCCTTGTCGCGCCTTGTCGCGCCTTGTCGCGGATAAACCGGGCTAAAAAAATAAAAATTTTTTAGCGCCCTCCGCATGGTTGTAACGATGCAACCATGTAACCATGTAACGATGGGTTCCTATCGGGTGCAGGCTCCGCCTGCTGTGTCGGATAATGTCGCATTGTGTCGGATAATGCGGCGTGGTAGGGACGGACCGCTTGGGCCGTCCGCGGATCCCGCATGCGGGACAGCGCAATGTCCCTACCCCCGAGCATCGGTCATCTTGCCCTTGGCCATTCTCCATCCTCTATCCTCCATCATCGCTTGCCTTAAAGGGGTGTTGCACCTGGTTGCAGCTTGTTGCACCTGGTTGCAGCTATCCGGGGAAAAAAATTGGAACAGGGAGGCTGAAAACTTACGTTTTCAGCTACGCAAAC
>DASRBR010000408.1:0-3601 GCA_035653495.1 Verrucomicrobiia bacterium | reverse complement strand
TACGCCCAAAACGTTCTGGAACCAATGTAACGATGCAACCATTTAACTTTGTAACCGTTTTCCTTACCCGAGGGGAACATGCCGCAAAACCAGCGCTACCAGTGTGATTGCGGACATCAAGCCGTTGGGCATGAATTTCTTCGATTTGGTGAGGCGATAGGCAAAGAACACGAGCAAAAACGCCATCACGATGTCCGCAATGACGGGCGGGTTGATGACGCCGATGTTGCATAAGATCAATATGGCAGCAAACACGGCGGATGTGATGAGGGACATTTTGCTTTTCGCCTTGATAAAACCCATGAGCCCGCCGACGAAAAGCAACACGATGTAAATCCAGAGTATTAAAGTCGGTCTAGCCATAATCCGTTGGCAACTCTGGCTCAACTCCCCTGCACATCCAAGCTCAGAATTTCCCCCGGTTCACACTCGACAATCACCTCGAAGGGCCGGCAGCATATCTCGCAATCGGTCGTGAAGCGTTGCGAGCCGGCGCTGGTGTCCACTTCCAAGACAAAAGACTGGCCGCAGAAGGGGCATTGGACTGTTTCGGAAACTTGCATCCTGTTTCGGGTTTAAGTTACGTCCGTTCTTGCAAAATACAATGGCCGAAAATTTGACGTTCTGGGCTGCTGAAATTAAAATAACCCGTCGGCTGCCCGGACGATGAAGGAAGGTCTGCGGGCGCGACATATATGAATGTTCCGCTGCGCGTATTGATCGTGGAGGATTCCGAAGACGATGCAATCGTCCTCCTTCGCCAACTCGAACGCGCCAATTTCAAACCCACTTTCCTCCAGGTCGCCTCACGCAAAGCCATGGAAACCGCCTTGCGCGAACAGGTCTGGGACCTCGTCATCAGCGATCATCTGCTGCCCGGCTTCGGCAGTTTTGAAGCGTTGCGCCTCGTGCGCCAAATTCAGCCTGACATCCCGTTCATCGTTGTTTCCGGCGTGATTGGCGAAGAAATCGCCGTCGCGGTGATGAAGGGCGGCGCGAATGATTACGTCATGAAGAGCAATCTCGCGCGCCTGGCGCCTTCCATTGAACGCGAATTGCGTGATGCGGAAAGCCGCCGCGCGCGCAAACGGGCCGAGGAAGCGTTGCAACGCAACCAGCAGGAGTTGGAAGATTTTTTTGAGAACGCATTGGTCGGCTTGCGTTGGATGGGACCGGACGGACTCATCCTTCGCGCGAACGAGGCGGAGTTGAGCATGCTCGGCTATTCGCGCCAGGAATATGTGGGCCATCATATTTCGGAATTTGAAGCTGAAAAAGGCGGAACGGATGAAGTGTTGCAGCGCTTGCGCAACGGCGAGACACTCCAAAATCATGAAATGCGCCTGCGCTGTAAAAGTGGGGCGATCAAGGACATTCTGCTCAATGCCAATGTGCTTTGGGAAGAAGGGCGTTTTGTGCGTTCCAGATGTTTTTCGCGCGACGTGACCGAACGCCGCGCCGCGCAAGCCGTGCGTGCCTATCTTGCGGCCATCGTCGAGTCCTCGGAAGACGCCATCATCGGCAAATCGCTCGACGGAACCATCCTTACCTGGAACGCCGCCGCGGAAGCCATGTACGGTTACAAGGCTGAGGACGTGAAAGGCAAATCCAGTTCAATCCTGGTCCCCGGTAGCGACACCGGGGAATTGACGGAGATGTACGCGAAGATCAAGAGCGGCGAACGCATCGCGCGTTACGAAACTGTTCGCGTGCGGAAAGACGGCAGGTTGGTGCATGCATCATTGAGTCTTTCGCCCATTCACGACCCCTCCGGAAAAGTCATCGGCGTTTCATCCATAGAACGCGACATCACGGCCCGCAAACGCGAGGAAGAGGTGCGATTGAAATTGATCGAGGAATTGACCGATGCTCTCGGCAGCATAAAAACGCTCAAGGGACTTTTGCCGATATGCGCTTCCTGCAAAAAAATCCGCGACGACCACGGCTACTGGCAAAAGGTCGAATTATACATTTCCGCACACACCGGCGCTGAGTTCACCCACGGTATTTGTCCGGAATGCATGCACCGCCTTTATCCCGAATTCGCGCCGCAACGGTGAGCGCGCGAGCTTGGGAATCTATTTGATTTTGAGCGCGGTGTGAAGACGCACTACATGTTTCGGAATGCATTGGGGCCAAGCTGGTTACGAATCGGCTTCTGGGCTTGAGGATTTCGCCTTTCACGCTATGCTTTGAGCACTGAATGTCGCACCCGTTTTCTCGCGTTTTTGCTCTTCTTTGCCTGCTCGCGGCAATTTACAACTTTAATGCCCAAGCCGCCGGCCCGTACGGGACAGACAATGGCTGGGCGATTGATAACGGCGGCAACGCGCTGCTCACCAGCAGCGTCGCGTCAAAGCTCAGCCAGGGCGAGACCGGCTGGATACGAATCGAGATGCGATTGATTCCCGGCCATACGAATTGGGATTCCGCGATGCTCGGCTACTACGACAACGCGGTGAACAATGCGCGCAACGCAGGTTTGCAGGTGTTGCTCTTGATTGACGGAGGCTCGTGGCCGGGCAGCCAGTCCAATTGGGAGCAAAACGCCTACGAAACCAATTCCGCCATGAACGGCGACAACCTTTATGTGGAAGGTTTCGCCACCAATGCTGTCGTGCCCATCGTGCAGCATTTTCACAATCGCGTGAAAGTCTATGAACTTTGGAACGAGCCGAATGCATGGACTTCGAGTTACGGTGTCGGCGGAACGTTTCTTTATCCATCCAATTACGGCTGGTTACTGGCACGAAGCTGGGAGGCGATTCACAAAACCTACGGTTACAATGATGTAACTCTTTTCTTCGGCGGCGTGTTCGGCCACAACATCAGCGGCTACACTTATAGCAATGCCGGCGCGCAATACGTTGACGACACCTACAGCACCGGCACGAACACGACGAAAGCCGATTCATTCGCCTACATTCATTCCAAATACGGAGTCTACCCGTTGGACGGCGTCGGCGAACATATCTACATAGACACCGGCTCGAGCCTGGCGACGAATGAATTTCGTCAATACGAAGATTGGGTTCGACAGGCTTACACGAAATACGAAGGGAGCAACACGACCAAGAAAACGTTCATCACCGAATTCGGCTGGCAAACGCCGACCAATGGCAATCCTTCGCAGGCTTTGCAGGATTCCAATCTGGTTGCCGCATTCACGACCATCGATGCAACGCCTTATGTGCAGTTGGCGATCTGGTTTCAGTTCCAGGACAATCCAGCGGGCGGACTTTATTACGGCGTGCTCAATTCTTCGGGCGTTCCCAAATTATCTTATCCCGATTATCAGCATTTCGAGCGGTTCGAGGGAATTTATTCGAATCTGACGACCAACATTGCGATCATGATTTACTTCAATTCTCGCGGGCAGGCGCAATTGGGCGACCCATTCGACAATGGCCATGGCGCGTGGGTTTATGCTTTCCTGAACGGCGAGGCGCAGGATTTTTCCGGCGGTTCCCGTTCGAACCTCACCGTCATGACTTCCTCGAACGGAACTTACGAACTGAACGATCTCCACGGCATGTGGACCTTTTATCAAGCCAACAATGGCGCGATCAATTATGGCTACGCCCTCGATGGTGAATATTCG
>DASRBR010000407.1:0-6419 GCA_035653495.1 Verrucomicrobiia bacterium | reverse complement strand
GATTTCCACGCTTTCGTTTCACCTTGTTTCACCTGGTTGCACTTACGACACGCTAAAACACGATAAACCACGCTATTTATAAAAAAATTTATTCGCCAGTCAGTCAGATGACAAAGCAATGAAACATCGAACATCCAACGTGAACCCCGACATCCGATGTCGGGGCGGGCACCGAACATCGAATGTTCCTGATTTTCTGCAATTGCGCACGGGGACAAGCCCCCCGAGTGGATTGCGGATTGAGGAAAACCACCAGGACCGCATTGTTCCAAAAGACTTCACTTCCTGGGCATCTGATGGAATGATGCTGGTTTGACATGCGTATGCGCTGTTTACGCCGACTGAAATATTTCCCAGCCGCAGTATCAGGAATCGCCGCGAAAATTGTGGCGCGTCCGTTTCCTCCCTTACGCAATTTTTCTTCGATTCTGGCTTCATGCCTTATTTTGTTCCTGCTCATCGGCTGCATGAGGCATGAGCCGCGCGCGGACATCGTCATCGTCAACGACATGGAACCGGAAACATTGGACCCGGGGCTGGTGCTTGGACTGGCCGATATGCGCATTGTCAGCGCGTTGTTCGAAGGCCTGACACGCAACGACCCCATAACTTCCGATCCCATTCCCGGCCTGGCCGAGCGTTGGGAAATGTCGCCGGACGGCCGCACTTACACGTTCCATCTTCGCACGAATCTCGTTTGGTCCACCGGTGGACCGATCACCGCCGATGATGTCGTTTATTCCTGGATTCGCGTGCTCGACCCGGCAACCGCCAGCAGTTACGCCGGCCAATTGTTTTATCTTACCAACGCCGAGGCTTTCAACGCCGGCAAGATCAAGGACCCAGCGCAAGTCGGCGTGCATGCGCTTGACCGCTACACCGTGCGTGTGCAATTAAACCAGCCCACCGCCTATTTTCTCGATCTCTGCGCGTTCCAGACCCTTTCCGTCGTCCCACGCCAGGCCATCGAAAAATACGGTGACAACTGGCTCATGCACCAGCCTGTGCCCGTGGACGGCGCTTACGAACTGGTCGCCTGGCGCATCAATGACAAGGTGCGCGTGCGCAAAAACCCGCGTTATTGGGACGCCGCGAACACCAAGACGGAGCTGGTCGATTTTTTGCCCATTGGCTCGCCCATTACCGCGTTGAACCTTTATGAAACCGGCGGCGCGGACCTTGTTTGGGACAAGGACATGGTGCCGACCGAATTGCTCGACGTGCTGCTCAAGCAGCCGGATTTTCACAGTTACACCATCCTCGGGACCTATTTCATCCGTTGCAACACCACCCGCAAGCCGTTCGACGATGTCCGCGTGCGCAAGGCCATCAGCATGGCGATCGACCGTGAGCGCATCACCAAAAAAATCATGCGCGCCGGCGAAGTGCCCGCGTATTGTTTCACGCCACCGGGCATCGGCCATTATCATTCGCCGGGAAAGCTGCTAGAATACAATCCGGAGAAGGCGCGCAAGCTGCTCGCCGAGGCGGGTTATCCGGGCGGCAAAGGTTTTCCGCGCTTCACTTACATGTTTAACGCTGCTGCGGGCGGCGCGGCGAAAATTCATGAGAAAGTCGGGGTCGAAATGCAACAGATGCTGCGCGATGAACTGGGCATTGACATGGAATTGGAACAGGTCGAATGGAAAGTTTATCTCTCCAAGGAAGCCCACCTTGATTATCAACTCAGCCGCGCAAGCTGGATCGGCGACTACAACGATCCCGACACGTTCCTGAACATGTTCATGAGCGACGGCGGGAACAATCGCACCGGTTGGAAAAGCCCGCGGTATGATGAGTTTATCCGAACCGCCGACCAGCAGGTGGACCCCGCCAAGCGCGAAAAGATTTTGCAGGAGGCCGAAACCATGCTCATCCGCGACGTCGAACCGGTGATTCCGCTGTTTTATTATGTCGGATTTAATTATTACAACCCGAAAAAAATCCACGGCATCTATCGCAACGTGCTCGACAACCATCCGCTCAATGCCATCTGGAAAGGCGAGTCACGCGATGAGGGCAAGGAGGCGGTGCGGTGAAGGCTACGGAGTTAAATGGTTACATGGTTAAATGGTTAAATCGTTACAAAACCGGGTGTTCCTGCACTCCACCCCATTTAACCATTCAACTTTTTAACGATTTAACGACCGGACTCTTGAAAGAATAGAAGCATGTACTTCATCCGCCGTCTCATTCTTTCAATCCCGCTGCTGCTAGTGATTACCTTCTTGTCATTCGGCCTGCTGCATCTCGCGCCGGGCGGGCCGTTCGATCGCGAGCGCAAACCGGCATCACCGGAAGTGGAGCGCAATCTCGCCCGCAAATACCACACGGATGAACCGTTTTGGAAACAATACCTGCGCTATCTCGGAGTTGGGTTTGAGCGCGATGCGCAAGGAAAAATCCACTGGTTTAAGGACGGTTTGATCCGCGGCAATTTTGGGCCGTCACTCATCTACCGCAACCACACCGTCAACGACATCATCACGGAAGGTTTGCCGGTTTCGTTGCCCCTCGGGTTCATGGCGTTCGGGTTCGCGGTGGGCGTTGGATTGCCGGTCGGTTTTTTCACCGCGGTGCAGCGCGGCAAATTCACTGATTACGCTGGCAGTTTTTTTGCCATTCTCGCGGTCTGCATTCCGGGCCTCGTGATGGGCCCGGTCTTGATCGTCCTCTTTGCCATCCATTTTCGCTGGTTTCCGGTGGCGTTGTGGGAATCGCCCATGCATGCCGTTTTGCCGATGATCGCGTTGGGACTTTATTTTGCGGGCCGCATCGCGCGGTTGATGCGGGAAGGCATGCTCAACGTGATGAACTCGGAATTCGTCACCGCCGCGCGAGCCAAGGGCATGAGCGAAACCACCCTGCTGCTCAAGCACGCCGTGCGCATCGCCATCCTGCCGGTGGTTTCCTATTCCGGGCCGTTGCTGGCGGATTTGCTGACCGGCTCGTTCGTGATCGAAAATATTTTTTGCATTCCCGGCCTTGGCACGCCAATTGTGAACAGCTCGCTCAGCCGCGATTATCCGGTCGTGGTTGGTCTCGTAATTCTTTACGCCGCGTTGCTGATTGGGATGAACCTGCTCGTGGACCTCGCGTACATGGCGCTCGACCGGAGGGTGAAATATGAGTAAGGGAACGGTTGAAAATCCTCAACGGGTTGAAGCGGAGGAACCGTTGCCGAACGGAATGTCTTCGAATCCGCAATCCGCAATCCGCAATCCGCAATCCACAATTAGTCCCAATCAAAAAGCATGGCGTCGGTTCCGCAACAATCGTCCGGCAGTTATCAGCGCGTGGTTCTTGTTGTTTCTCGTCTTCGCGGTGATTGCCTGGCCGATTATTTTGTCCGTCACCAGCCATTCCGGCCCGCATGGCAAGGCCTTTGCCATCCAATACGACCCCAACACTCTGACCGATAACGTTTTCGCCGCACCTTCATTACAACATTGGTTTGGCACCGACGTGCACGGACGCGATTTGTTTTCGCGCATCCTTTTCGGCGCGCAGGTTTCACTGATTGTCGGGACAGTCGGCGCGAGCGTGAGTTTGGTCATTGGCGTGCTGTGGGGCGCGATTGCAGGTTATCTGGGCGGACGCTGGGACGATATCATGATGCGCATTGTGGACGTGCTGTATTCGCTGCCGTCCATCATTTTCGTGATTGTGCTCATCACCACGCTCGAGGAGTACGTCAAGCGCTGGTTCGACACGATCAATTCGCCGCAACTGTCGCACCTCACAAGGCTTGGGTTTTTGTTCATTGGGTTGGGCGCGGTCTCGTGGCTGAACATGGCGCGAATCGTGCGCGGGCAGGTTTTGACCTTGCGGCGGCGCGCTTTTGTTGAAGCAAGTCTCACGCTGGGCGCCAAACATCGGCACATTTTATTCCAGCACATTTTGCCAAACGTGCTTGGCATTGTGATTGTTTATCTCGCGCTGACAGTCCCAGCCATCATCCTTTACGAATCATTCCTCAGCTATCTCGGTTTGGGCATCGAGCCGCCGATGGCCAGTTGGGGTTCGTTGATTGCCGAAGGTGCCGGCCAAATCAACACCGTGCGCGTCTATTGGTGGCTGTTGGCATTTCCAGGCGCGTTTTTGGTCACGACGCTGCTCGCGCTCAATTTCTTTGGCGACGGCCTCCGCGACGCCTGGGATGTGCGAGGTGACAAGTGAGGCGAAGATTAACCCGCTTGCGCACCGTAGTTGCCACGTTACAGTGTGAGGATTATTTTCTGCCATGAATGTGACGAATGCGAAAACGGCCCGGTTGAGCGTTGATGGGAAAACTTGCGAGCTGCCGATTGTTGTCGGGACGGAACACGAAAGGGCGGTGGACATCACCCATCTCCGCGCGGAAACCGGCTTTATCACGCTGGACGATGGCTACGGCAATACCGGCTCATGCCGCAGCAAAATCACTTTCATTGACGGCGAGCGCGGCATTCTGCGTTATCGCGGCATTCCCATCGAAGAACTGGCGGAGAAATCCACGTTCATCGAGACGGCATTTCTCCTGATTTACGGCGAACTGCCGACGCGCCAGGAATTGCGGAAGTTCTCGGACCTGCTCACGCAAAACCAATATTTGCACGAGGACATGACGTTCCATTTCCAGGGCTTTCCCAGTTCCGCGCACCCGATGGCGATGTTGTCGGCGATGATCAACGCCGCAAGCTGTTTCGACGATGGTTTGATGCACTGGCAATTCGGCAAGATGACGGAATTTGAAGTCTATGCGGCGCGGCTGATTTCGCAGGTGCGGACGTTGTCGGCCTTCGCGCATCGCAAATCGCTTGGGTTGCCGTTCATCTATCCCAAGGCGGCCTACAAATACACGGCGAACTTCCTGCACATGCTTTTTTCGATGCCTTACGAGGATTACGATTTGAAGCCGGAAGTGGTGCATGCGCTGGATTTGATTTTTCTGCTGCACGCGGACCATGAGCAAAATTGCTCGACTTCAACGGTTCGCATGGTGGCATCGAGCCAGGCGAATTTGTTCGCATCGGCGGCAGCGGGTGTGTGCGCGTTGTGGGGACCTTTGCACGGGGGCGCGAACCAGGCAGTGATCGAGATGTTGCAGGAAATCCACGCAACGGGCGACGACGGCTCGAAATTCATCGCCGCCGCAAAAGACAAAAATAGCGGGAAGCGATTGATGGGCTTTGGGCATCGTGTTTACAAAAATTTTGATCCGCGGGCGAAGATCATCAAGCGCGCGTGCGATGAGTTGCTGAAGGTGTTGCATGTGAGCGACCCGCTGCTGGACATCGCCAAGAAACTGGAGGAAACGGCGCTGCACGATTCGTATTTCATCGAGCGCAAGCTGTATGCGAACGTGGATTTTTACAGCGGCATCATCATGCGCTCGATTGGAATTCCGATGGAGATGTTCCCGGTGATTTTTGCGATCGGGCGCATGCCCGGCTGGATCGCGAATTACAAGGAGATCATGGACACGCCCAACGGGCGCATCTACCGTCCGCGCCAGATTTACGAAGGCCCCACGGAGAAACATTACGTGCCAATGGAGGAAAGAAAGTGAGCCACAGATGGCACAGATTTCACAGAATTTTATCTTGGAATCTAAATGCCGATTTCATTCTGTGGAATCTGTGGAATCTGTGGCTTTGTCAATCATTCGCCTTTTTCAACTGCACCAGCGCCGCCATGGCCGCTTCGCTTTCGGCGGCTTGCTTGGTTTTACCGCGCCCGCGCGCCAGTTCTTTGCCTTCGTGCACGACGGCGCATTCGAAAACGCGGTCATGGTCTGGTCCACTAGCCGAGATGACCTGATATTGCGGCGCTTGAGATGACCGGGCCTGCAACAGTTCCTGCAATTCGCCCTTGGGATTTTCCATAATGGGAATCACATCCAGGTCGCCGAACGCTTCGCGGAAATGGCGCTGGACGAACTGTTCCGCCGCAGCAAATCCGCCATCCAGAAAAATGGCGCCCAGCACGGCCTCGAACGCATCGGCCAATGCGGAAGGACGTTCACGGCCGCCATGGGTTTCCTCGCCGCGGCTGAGGATGAGATGTTCGCCGAGATGCAGCGCGCGGCCTTTTTCGGCGAGCGAACGGCGGTTGACCAGCTTGGCGCGAGCCTTGGTGAGCGGGCCTTCGCCCACCTCGGGAAATTGATGATACAACTCGCGCGTCAGGACGAGTTGCAGGACGGCATCGCCGAGAAATTCGAGACGTTGATTGTGCTCAATGCGCGCGCCTTGTTCGTGCGCCACGGATGGATGCGTCAA
The DNA here is from genome assembly GCA_035653495.1 of Verrucomicrobiia bacterium. Lineage (GTDB taxonomy): Bacteria > Verrucomicrobiota > Verrucomicrobiia > Limisphaerales > Pedosphaeraceae > DATAUW01. The sequence continues at coordinate 156 of DASRBR010000407.1, read as the reverse complement.
TGCCAGCCGCAACAAATCCAGGTCGCGGAAAACATGCCCCAATCGGGCTTCGAGGTCTTTGACTTCAGCCACAAATTCCATTCACTACGCATGAAGCTTTTTCATAGCAGGGACATCGCGCTGCGATGTCCGCTCGGACGGCGCAGCGCGCCGTCC
>DASRBR010000406.1:0-7358 GCA_035653495.1 Verrucomicrobiia bacterium | reverse complement strand
TGCCGAAAAAAGTTACCTCTGGTTGCGCTCATTCGAGATTTACGAAGAAAAACTTTCCGCTGGAAAAGCACCCAAAAAACTGAAACGCGCCTTGCTCGATTTCCTCGCCCGCAACGCATCGTTACTTGTCTCCGCTGAATCATTCGCGCTTGCCGATACCTTGCGCCGGAACTTTGACCGCAAATACACCACGTGGGTTGCTTCAGGCAGGGACGCCGCCGCGCTTGGCGATAAGCGGCCGGAAAATTCCGGCCGCTTTCGTTCGCCCGAACTTTCCGAAGATGACCGCGACAAGCTCATAGCACACGCCGTCATGAATTGCGGCGGACGCGTTGCCCAGGCATGGCGCGAACTCAACGAACGCCGCGAACTCAGCGAAAGCATCCTTTCCTACTATTTGGCCAATCCGTCCTCCAAGTCCTATGTCCCCCGTCGCATATCCGACTCCGTGAAGCACGAAGTTGCGATGCTCGAAGACATTCACCATGGACCGCGCCAGGCGAAACTGAACGGCGCTCACATCTCACGCGACTGGTCAACCGTCGCCGCTGGGGACTGGTTTCAAGCGGACGACGGCACGATGCCTATATACTACTGGGTGAGCGATGGGAACGGCTGGTTTCAACTCATGCGCGGTCAAGTCCTGCTCATGATCGATCTGCGCACCACACGCATACTCGGCTTCGTCCTGATTTCCGAACGCAACTACAACGCGAATGCCATTCGCACCTTGGTCACCAAAGTGGCCGACACCTACGGCCTGCCCCGTAAAGGTTTCTATTTCGAAAATGGCATTTGGCGCGCCCGAATCATCAAAGGTGTTCAAACCGATGAAGCCATGTCCTGGGGCGAGTCGGAAATGGGCTTGCGCGAATTTGGTTTGAAATTTGTTCACGCCCGCTTGCCTCGCGCCAAGCCCGTCGAAGGCATCATGAATGCCACGCAGAATTTGATGGAAGGCTTGCCCGGTTACGTTGGCCGCGACGAGCGGCACGATAAATTTGAGCGCGTCCAAAAACAAATCCTGCAAGTCAACGCCCGCAAGCTCGACCCGCGCGGATTGTTCATGAGCGAAGACGAATGGATCGCGCAACTCGAAAACCTCTGCGAACGGTTCAACGCCGCGCGCAACGACGGAAAGATGACGTGCGGCCTTTCCCCGAATGAAGCTTTTGAAACATTCCAGAACCGCGCCGATCCGCCGATTAAATTCTCCGCATCCTGCCGTTACTTGCTGGCACACCATCGCCGCCCCGTCAACGTCACCGCCAATGGCATCACGCTGCGCTTTGGTAAAAACGCCTTTAACTATCGCAGCGCCGAAACCGGCAAGCTGATAGGTCAGCGCGTGTTTGCCTGGTTCAATCCCGAGACGCCGGAAATTCTCACCGTCCCCGACACACGCCGCGAAAATCCTTTCACCGTCGCCCGCTCGCAGGACGTTCCCGCCATGGAAGCACCCGCCGAACTCATGGCACAGGAGATGGAACGCATCAATGCGCATCAATCATTTGCCCGCGCTCGTTACCGCGTTTTGAAGGCCACTTACGCGCAGCAATTCCGACCGATGATTGCCGACCGCGATGCAACCGAGCTTGGCGCGCATATCGACACGCAGCGCACCGCGCTCGAAACCGCGCAACGCCAAACCCGGCAACTCGAAAACAAGGGACGCAACGCCGCGCGCAAGATCGGCATGGCATTGCCCGCCAAGGCCGCGCGCCGTCCCGAAAGCGTCGAAGCCCTGGAAGAACTCACCCAACTGCTTGACCAAAAGGAAAACGAATCATGAAGCCGGTTATCAAATCTGAAATTGCAAATGCGAATGTCGCGCCAGTTATGAAATCTGAAATTTCAAATCTGAAATCCACTTTATGAGCAACACACGCCACGCCAAAACCGGAACACCGTTCCGACAGGAACGCTTTGCAAGCAGCGCCGAATTTGAGCGCGGACTCATGGCGAACCTTGTCGCCAAACGTTGTGAGCTTTTAACCGACGCCGCCGACCGTGAGCTTGTTTGGTGGTTGCAGCTTCGCTCATGGCAGGAAGGCGGATTTCAGAAACTCGCCGGCGATCTGGTTGCCAGCCACCCTGATCGCATTGCAACAAAGTCCATGCGTAAATACGGATGCAAGCCCGGCCAAAAATATACGTGGGACCAAAAAGAGAAAGTTGAATCGGAGATTGAAAGCCAGGCTGATCGAGACCGCCGTTTTGAGAGATTGGCGCGCGAGACCATGCTTATTGATTGCGGCGATTATGAGGACAGGGAACGTGTGCTCGAAAGTGCTAAGAAAAGGCTCTTTCCCGCCGATCCATATTTACCACAGTGTCAATCGGTCGCGCTTGCCGAACTGCCCGAATATCTCGCTTCCATCTGCCTTGATCCATCCCTCTCTCTGGATGGATGCGACCCGCGCTATTTCTCCAACCTCATTCCCGCATTGCGCGAAATCATGGCCGCTGAAATCGAAACAGCGCGCACGGGCACGGTTGTGACCGAGCTTGGCAGGCAGGTTTACGAAACGCTCGATTACTGTCAGCAAGGCCGCTGCATGGTTCTCATTGACGGCTTGGCGCGCACCGGCAAAACGCACAGTGCAAAAGCCTGGTGCAAACTTCATCCAGGCACAGCCCGTTATGTTCAATGTCCATCGCAAAACGACGACACTTCATTCTTTCGCGCGTTGTGCAAGGCGCTTGGTGTCAGCACCAGTCGAAACTACAAAACTATTGAATTGCGCAACCGTGTGGAAGACATTTTGCAGCGCGGCGATTTAACCCTTGTTCTGGACGAAGCACATTACGCGTGGCCCCAAGGCAACTTCCGCTACACGATGCCCGCGCGAATCAGTTGGATCATGACCGCGCTAGTGAATCATGGGGTTTCCGTCGCGCTTGTCACCACGCCACAGTTTTTCCGCACACAAAATTCAATCGAAAAAAATTCCGCCTGGACAAGCGAGCAATTTAGCGGACGCATCGGCCATTATCAGAAATTGCCCGACTCGCTTTCACGCGAGGACTTGTCAGCCGTTGCCAAAAGCTTTTTGCCCGAAGGCGACGCGAACTCGATCAAAGCTTTGGTTCTCTACGCGCAAGGCTCTGCCAAATACCTTGCGGCCATCGAATCCGTCACACGCCGCGCGCGGTTTCTGGCGTCCAAATCCGGACGCGGCAAAGTCATATTTGCGGACGTTCAAAACGGGATGAAGGAAAGCGTTATTCCATCCGACAACGCCCTTGCCGCCGCGCTCGCAGAGCCGAAAAAGAATGGCCGGTCCCGCGCCATTTTAAACACCCCTTTACGCGGCGATAAAACGTCTCGCGAAACGAAGCCCGCGCGGATGGACCGCGCCGAAGATACCGAAGCCAACGCCCCAAGCGCAGATCGGAACCGGGACAATCTGGCGCCCGTGTAGAAGACAACTAAATCGGCTTTTTTTCGCACACCCGCCAAAAGGGTGTGCAATTTGTGTTGTCACGAGATTTTTGCAATGTTGCACCTTTTTTCGGACAAATTGTCGGCGTGTTTACATTCGTGGCGAGCTCAAGATTCGGAAGTCGCTGGCGTTGTTCCAAGTGCCAGCAGACCCGATGCGCCTCTCCATAGAAACCATGCGCCAAATATCAACGACGCCACTATGGCGATTTTCAAGTAGTGGCGTTGCAACCAGCCGTGCAACGCTCCAACCATTTTCTCGGATTTTCTCGTGCCGATTGCGCTTGCGATGATGGGCGTCAGCATCAGCGACTGCGCACCGACCGCGAAAAAAAGAAAGCCCAGAACGCTGCCGTGCCACCCGAAATTTGCATTCTCAATGACAGCGATGGCGGAGAACGTGAAAAGCCATTGCTTCATCGCAAACAACATCAACCCGACGCCGACCACAAACGCCAAAGGCGCGGGCATTCGCTCGATGGCGGTCATCCATTTCGGGGGAGGCGAGTCAGGGTCGTCTTCCATGCGCCAGGTTGTGACGGCGCTTATGAGCAAGAAGATGCCCACGACCATTTGTGTCGTCGAAGCGATGAGGTTCGGGCCTTCCTCGCCGCCGGCTCGTTCTGCGGACGCAAAAATATATCCAAACAACAATCCCCGCAGCAGACGCACCGTTATCAAACCTGCGGCGAAGCACCCCGCCTTGAGAACGCCGCCTTTGCCGCGCAACAAGAGCAACGCCATGATCGTCAGCATTGGCCCTCCAAGGCTGGCGCCCAGGATTGGCGGCAGCAAGTTGAGGATCAGACGGCTCATGGAACCGGAATCGAGAGAACAACCTCGAGTTTGCGCAAACGGTGTTATGGAGGCAATCGCTGGGGCCTGCTTGTAAGCTCGAACGAACGCTAAAAGGTTTTAACCACCTTTTAAAACGGGGTAAACACCTACGTTTGCTTTTAGAACCTATCATAAATGTTCAGCCGAGCGCCGCGTGAGGGCACGCGGCCTAAAGAAAGACCAAAAATCGCGCGTTTTGTAGGCCGGGTGCCCCCACCCGGCGAATTGTACTCGAGTTTATGAGACAAGTTGTAAACTAATGTGGCTTCCGCCCTGATTTTCTTGAAGAATTTGGCCGTGGGTGCTATTGAGTGACCGACATGAAACTGGAACCGCCTGTCTCGCACCATCTCAATGCCGCGCAGGGCTGGCTCGGTTTGGGCAATGCCGACGAGGCCAACGCCGAACTCGCAAAGATTCCCGTCTCATTGCAAAAGCATCCCGAAGTGCTCGAAGTGCGCTGGCAGACCCGCGCCAAGGCGCGTCAATGGGAAGAATGCGTGCAGATCGCCGAGGAGTTCATCGACCTCGCGCCCAAGCAGGCGTGGGGCTGGGTGCATCGCTCCTATGCCTTGCACGAACTCAAACGGACACAGGAAGCCTATGACGAGCTGTTGCCGGCGGTTGCATTTTTCCCCAAGGATTGGCTCATCCAATACAACCTCGCCTGCTATAGTTGCCGGTTGGGTCAACACGAACGCGCGATGCGTTTTTTGCAGCAGGCTTTTAAATTAGGCGACGAGAAGGAAATCAAACCGATGGCGCTGACCGACGCGGACCTTCGCGAACTTTGGGAGCAGATTGTGGGAATGTAAAAAAGGCCGGCCCTCGGAACTTCCACTCCTAAATTCCAAGGTCCGGCCCAGAGTTGCCCGCAAGCGGGCTTTCTTCATTTCTTTCCTACTGCTCAAGGCTGTTGCTGCGGAGACACGCCCGGGCCGGTCGGTTGATCGCTCGGCGGAGGCGCTGGGGTCCCGGCAGGTTGTTGCGGAGAGACACCCGGGCCAGGAGGTTGTTCACTGGGCGGCCGAGGCACCGGTGTTGCAGGCGCGATTTCTGTTGTAACAGCCGCCGTTGGGGCCGGGCCGGTCAAGCCGCGCAATTGATTCAACTCATCCTGATTCACGGTCAGGTTTTGCTGCGCGTAATTCCGCACGGAAGGATTCTGCGCGTTATTGGCCGCCTGGGTGTAAAGATTCACCTGGCGTTGTTCCAGGCGCATAGAATCATCAATGGCTGCGCGATCAAAGTCCGTCCCGTTCAAACCGTTCAGGCGGTCAAGCATCTGTTGCTGGTCCGCATTGGGCGCGGTCGGAACCGATGCGCCGGTTTGCGCGACAATGGATTGCAATTGACGGTTGGCGAGCGTGTGGTCATCCACCAACCGCTGTCCGAAACTCTTCAAATCGGGCCGATCGGTTTTTTGGACGATGGTCTGGCCCAGTTGAATGCTGGTCTGATTATACTCAGCCGAGCGTTGGAGGAAGCGGGCTTCATCCGCGCTAAGCTGGGTGGTCGTCAACTGAACAGCGCCGGCCCCTTGCTGCGTTGCCCCGACTCCAATCCCGTAACCGGCATCCGTATCACCGCCCATCGAAGTTGTCGTGGTGCGATAAGTCTCATTGTGATGGGAGGCGCAACCGGTTATCAGGGCAAAAGCCGAAGCGATAAGTAAGAATCTTTTCATAAGAATGCATCCTTTTTTGATTCACTAACTTTAAAAATTTCCGGCGCGCCTTTCCGCCGGGCAATGGGGGAGAAACCCTAGGCTCAAGAATGTTCCGTTGGATTGAGCCACGGATGAAACACGGATTGAACACGGAATTGAAATGTTGCCGCCGCAACCATTGCACAAGGAAGGTGTTAAATGTGAATGAGGTTTTTGCGTTTTAAAAAAGCGATAATTGGCCTCGGTGCCATCGGACTATTTTCGCTTACCTGTTTGATTGTTATCCAGTTCGTGCGCGCTCGGTCATGTCATTGCGAAAATGCCTGCGTCAACAATCTTCGGCAAATTGATGGGGCAAAGCAGACTTGGGCTTTGGAGAACAACAAGTCGAGCAATGATGTCGTGACCTGGCAGCAAATTCAGCCTTACCTTGGCCGCGGGCCCGAAGGCAGCATTCCTGTCTGTCCGCAAGGTGGACGATACATTTTAGGGCGAATTGGTGAACTGCCGAAATGTTCCATCGGTGCAGATCACTCGATCCAATAATAGTTTTGTCCGTACGATTTATTAACCACGGATTAAACACGGAATCGTGTCGACAAATAGCCCGCCTTCATGCAGTTTTTGCCTCACCCCTCCGTGTTTCTTTCGTGTTCAATCCGTGGCTGAACATGCAGTTTACCTGCCCCGCCTGATACGAATGTGTGATAGACAAATCTTCACGGAAAATCTAGAACGCACCCATCGTTCACGCTGTTGTTTCAAATGCCACACTTTGAATAACGCTCCTGTCATTCTGGGCGTGGTGAACGGAAATTGCCGAACTGGCCATACAAAAACCCTGTAGAGAGAAAGGCTTGAAATGAAAATAAAACCGCAGCATGCACTTGTCCTCCTTGCCGGCTTGAGTGCTTCATCCGTGTTCGCGCGTCCATTGGGCATCGCCGTGTCCTCATATAGCGGCTCGATCAATTGGTCGGAGGTGAAAGCTGATGGCGTCACCTTTGCATTCACCAAGGCAACGGAAGGGACATATTACGAAGACTCCTATTACGACAGCAACATGTCCGGCGGCAAAACAGCCGGCATCCTCATGGGCGCTTATGAGTTTGCGCGACCCGACATCGACACGCCCGCGCAGGAAGCTGCTTATTTCTGGAACTACGCCAAAGGAAAGATCAAGGCGGACGGCAAAACGCTCATGCCGATGATTGATTTTGAAACATTCGCCGGGCATGTCGGCACAAGCACGTACACCCAATGGTTTAATCAATGGTCTTCGGACATTGTCCAGGACGGAGAAAATGCGGGCGTCACCCTCAAGCCGGTGATCTACGTGAGCGCGTGCGGGGGAGCATGCGATCTGAACACCAACATCAAGCTCGGCGCGTTCATCGCCAACGAAAA
>DASRBR010000405.1:0-10540 GCA_035653495.1 Verrucomicrobiia bacterium | reverse complement strand
AGGCAAATTCGGCAGGTTCGATGGGCGGGCTGGTGCAGTTGGGCGCCTTGCCGCGCGAAGGCGGCGTGAAACAAAGCGTGATGGTCGTGTCAAATTCCGCCAATGCGTCCATCTGCCTGTCGTACCATTCGAGCGCGCCGGGACGGCACCAGTCGGCCCAACTGATTCCAGTCCGCAATTTTTTCACGCCCAGTTTGCGAAGCCAGTCCACAGCAAATTCGAGCCGGTGATCCTGGAAGTGGAACCACTGGCAGATGCCCAATTCGGGATCGAAATGGTTTATCGCCGGCTTGGGTGTGCCGTCCTCTCGAATCAAGCCCATGTAAAAATGCCGGTAGTAAGCGCTGCCTTCGCTTTCCTTGTGGCGCGTGGTTGCTTCCCATTTGCGCGGCAAATCCAAAAGGCTGTACCAGAAAATCCGCTCGGCGCGTCCCAGCAGCATTTCCTTCGTGCGCTTCAAACCGAAGACCTGCACTTCATCCGCGCCGAAAGTGGAGACGCCGACTTCCGTGACCCAAATCGGCAGCGAAGTCACCGCGCGGATTTCTTCCAGCTTTTTGGGCCATTCATTGATCTGCCAATGGTTCCAATCCAACGGAAACCCGTGGACAGCCACGCCATCGAGATGGTCCAGAAGGCCCTGGCGGTCGAGCAGTGAGATGAAGTCAGGATCGATCGGGGAAATCCCGCCTAGGATCAACGGCAGATTGGGGCAGAGGCGCCGGATGGTAACGGCGGCCAGGCGCGTCATTTCCACGAATTGCTTCCAACCCGGGTCCATCTGAAAATCCCAATGCGACAGGTTGTTCGGCTCGTTCCACAACTTGATGGCTTCGATCATCGTTTCTCCTATGTTCTGAAATAAAATCTTCGGTGCGTTTTCTGGCTTCGCTGTCAGTGAATTGTTGCGGCGGCGATTTCATGAAATAGCTCGCCGGCCCGATCAATGGCCCGCCGATGCCGTTGTCGAGCGCAAGCTTCGCGCAACGGATCGCGTCAATGACAACTCCTGCGGAATTGGGTGAATCCCAGACTTCCAGTTTCACTTCGCAATTTAACGGCACGTTCCCAAACGTCGTTCCTTCCATGCGGATGTAACAGAACTTCCGGTCCGTCAGCCACGGCACATAATCGCTTGGGCCGACGTGCGCGTCTTCATCGGACAACGGCACATCGAGCTGGCTGGTAACGGCATTGGTCTTGGAAATTTTTTTGGATTCCAGCCGTTCGCGTTCGAGCATGTTCATGAAATCGGTGTTGCCGCCGAAATTCAGTTGATACGTGTGGTCGAGCCTCACGCCGCGCTCCCGAAACAAATTCGTCAGCACCCGATGGGTGATGGTCGCGCCGACCTGCGATTTGATGTCGTCGCCGATGATTGGCAGGCCGCGCTCGGCGAAACGGTTTTGCCAATAAGCTTGCGAGGCGATGAACACCGGGATGCAATTGATGAATGCGCAGCCGGCCTCGATAATTTGTTCCACGTACCATTTCGTCGCCATTTCCGAACCGACCGGCAGGTAGGAAATGACCACATCAGTGCGCGTCGAACGAAGAATGCCGACGATGTCATCTGTAGAACCGGGCGCCTTGCTGATGACTTTGCTTAAATATTTTCCCAGGCCATCATGCGTCATACCGCGATGGACCGTAACCCCATTTTTCGGCACAGAAGCAAATTTTATCGTGTTGTTGGGAGCGGCGAAAATGGCTTCAGAAAGATCGCGTCCCACTTTAGTTTCGTTGATGTCAAAGGCCGCTGAAAATTCGATGTCGCGGATGCGATAGCCGCCGAGGTTGACGTGCATCAACCCAGGCACGGCCTCGTTCTCCTTTGCGTCGCGATAAAATTCAACTCCCTGCACCAGCGAAGATGCGCAGTTGCCCACGCCGATGATCGCAACGCGAACTTTGCGGGAGTGGTCGTGGCCATTCCCGTTGTGCTGCAGATTTGTTTCCATGAAGGCGAACTTGCCCGCTGCACTTGCATGATGCCATTGGGTGTTCACATGCTTTTTCCGATTGCGCATCCCGTCGCGAGGAAAAAAGCGAAAAATATTTTTTAAAAAAATTGAACGGTTTTGGGCGCAAGCAAATTTTTTTGGGACGACTAAAAATTCATCTAAGTGAAAAACTTTTTGAACGGTTTTTTCGCGGAGGAATTCTTTTTTTGCAAACGCGGGCTTCGCCCCAGTTGTAAAGGGCACTGGATGATTCATCTTCAAACAAATGGAGAAAAAAGCTCTGATCACCGGTGGCGCAGGATTCATCGGGTCACATCTCGTGGATGAACTGCTCGCACACGGTTACTCAGTTCGTGTATTCGACAATTTGGATCCTCAAGTGCACGGCCCGCGCTGCCAGCGTCCTTCTTATCTTGACCCCGACGTGGAACTGATCCGTGGAGACGTCCGGGACCCGGAAAAATTGCGACGCGCGTTGAGTGGCATTGATGTGGTGGTCCATTTTGCCGCCCTCGTGGGTGTCGGCCAGAGCATGTATCAAGTGGCCGACTACGTTCACGTGAACAACGGCGGCACGGCGAACCTTTTGCAAATTTTGATCGAGAACCCGGTGGAACGACTGGTGGTCGCTTCCAGCATGAGTCTTTACGGCGAGGGACTGTACCGCGCCGCGGACGGAACTCTGGTGTCGGGCGGCGAGCGAAGCCTTGCGCAATTGCAATCGCATGATTGGGAATTGCGCGGCGTCAAAGGAGAAATCCTTGTGCCGATCCCGACACCGGAGACCAAGCCGCCTGCGCTGGCCTCCGCGTATGCGCTGTCAAAGTTCGACCAGGAACAACTTTGCCTCCTGCTTGGCAGGGCCTATCGCATTCCCACAGTTGCCTTGCGGTTCTTCAACGTCTATGGACCGCGCCAGGCGCTTTCAAATCCCTACACGGGCGTGCTGGCCATCTTTGCCTCGCGATTGCTCAACAACAATCCGCCACTGATTTTCGAGGACGGACTGCAGAGACGCGATTTCGTGAGTGTCCATGATATTGCGCGCGCGGGGCGGCTGGCATTGGAAACGCCGGAAGCCGCCGGACAGGTGTTCAACATCGGCAGCGGAAGAAATTTTACAATCAGGCAAATCGCCGAACACATGTGCCGCGTGATGGACAAGGAAGAGATTGAACCGGAAATCACCGGAAAGTACCGCGTGGGCGACATCCGCCATTGTTTCGCTGACATCAGCCAGGCCCGCAAGGTGCTGGGATACGAACCGCTGGTCTCCTTTGATGAGGGCTTGATGGAACTGGCCGCCTGGCTTGAGGGGCAGGTTGCGGAAGACCGGTTTGATCAAGCCCGTTCTGAACTTACGACGCGCGGCCTTACTGCATAACCATCATGAACGCCGAACAAACCATAACAGTGCTCTTCATGCCAACCATCGCTTACTTGCCCGTCCTGCCGCGGCACGCGCAGCATCAGGTTTACTGCAATTGACACAGCGTGATCGCAAGATCGGGCAGGCTTTGAATCGCAACCGCCGCCTTGAGGAGAATTGAATCATCATTTGAGTTCTATGCCTGAGAAGAGTTCAACCATGCGGGCCGCCGTCCTTGAGGAACCCGGACGCGTGAGTGTGCAGCAGGTGACAGTGCCGGAACCTCGCGAAGGTTGCGTGCGGGTGCGATTGGAAGGTTGCGGCGTCTGCGGCTCGAACCTGCCGCCGTGGGAAGGCCGTCCATGGTTCAAATATCCGTTCGCGCCGGGAGAACTGGGCCACGAAGGCTGGGGCCGCGTGGATGCGCTTGGGCCAAAGGCCTCGCGTTTCAAGATTGGCCAACGCGTGGCGATGCTTTCTTATCGCGCTTATGCGGAATACGACGTCGCGGATGAGAACGACCTCGTGCCGTTGCCTGCTGAATTGGATGGCAAGCCTTTTCCGGGCGAGCCGCTGGCTTGCGCGATGAATGTTTTTGAACGGGCGGACATTCGAGCCAGACAAACTGTGGCCGTTATCGGTATTGGTTTTCTCGGCGCTTTGTTGACAATGTTGTGTTCGCAGGCGGGGGCGCAGGTGATTGCCATCTCGCGTCGGCCGTTCGCGCTTGAGATCGCCAAACGTTGCGGCGCGGCTGAAGCGATTGTTCTCAAGGATTGCAAATACATCGCCGAACGCGTTCGCAGGCTGACGAATGATCGCGGGTGCGAACGCGTCATCGAAGCCGTGGGCAGGCAGGAACCGCTCGACCTTGCCACTGAACTCGCTGGTGAACGCGGACGCTTGATCATCGCGGGTTATCATCAGGATGGTTTCCGGCAAATTAACATGCAGCTTTGGAACTGGCGCGGCCTCGATGTCGTCAACGCCCACGAACGCGACCAAAGGAAATACATCGCCGGAATGGAAACGGCGGTGCAAGCCGTTGCTTCCGGCCAACTCAATCCTTCGTTCCTTTACACGCATCATTTTTCGCTCGAGCAGCTTGGCGAGGCGTTTGATGCCATGCGCAATCGTCCCGACCAATTTTTGAAGGCGCTGATCATCTTATGAACGCGTCTGCCACCGCCGAAACCTTCCGCGCTCCGGTTCGTTCCGAAAAAATTGCGAAGCCGCGGATTGGATTCTTGGGCGTGGGCTGGATCGGACGCCACCGGATGGAAGCCATCGCAAAGAGCGGGCTGGCGGAAATCGCGGGGATAGCCGATTCCGCGCCCGAACCGGCGGCAGAAGCGGCCACACGTTTTGCGGGCGCGGTAGCGGTCAAGTCGCTCGAAGAATTGCTGGAGTTGGAAGTGGACGGAGTGGTCATCGCCACGCCAAGCGCGTTGCATGCCGAACAGGCGATTGTGGCGCTCGAGCGCGGAGTCGCTGTGTTCTGCCAGAAACCGCTTGCGAGAAATGAAGCCGAGACCGGGCGCGTCATTGATGCCGCGCGCGCAGCCGACCGCCTGCTGGGAGTGGACCTTTCTTATCGCTTCATGAAGCCGGTCGAAAAAGTGCGCGGGCTGGTGAGCGAAGGCGAACTGGGCAACATATTTGCCGCGGACCTTGTTTTTCACAACGCGTACGGCCCTGACAAGCCATGGTTCTATGACAAGCGACTTTCCGGCGGCGGCTGCGTGATCGATCTGGGAATTCATCTCGTGGACCTTGCGCTTTGGATGCTCGGCTTCCCGCAAGTCACGAATGTGACCAGCCGCCTTTTCGCGCAAGGCGAACCATTGCGTAATGGCGACGCCGTCGAAGACTTTGCGATCGCGCGCCTGGACCTTTCCACGGGCGCAACCGTGCAACTGGCGTGCTCCTGGAAATTGCCGGCGGGTTGCGACGCAATCATCTCCGGCACGTTTTATGGCACGAACGGGAGCGCGTCGTTTCATAATGAGGACGGTTCATTTTACGACTTCGTTGCCGAGCGTTGCCGCGGGACAAAACGGCAAACACTCGATTGCCCCGCGGAAGAATGGGGTGGAAAAGCGGCGGTTGATTGGGCGCGGCGGCTGGCCGATGACTCGCAATACGATCCTGTAATCGAACGCTTGCTTCCGGTCTCCGCAACGCTCGATGCGATTTACGGACATTGATGTAAAATGGAAAAACCCTTCAACCGAATACCTCGGCGCGTCCTGATGACGGCAGACACCATCGGTGGCGTTTGGACGTACGCATTGGAATTGGCCCGCGCGCTGGAACCGCATGGAATCGAATTCACCATCGCGACCATGGGTGCATGGCTGACGCCGGAACAAATCAAGGAGGCTCGCTCGCTGTCGAACGTCGAGATTTGCGAAAGCGATTTCAAACTGGAATGGATGGATTCGCCATGGCGCGATATGGCGCGCGCGGGCGAATGGCTGTTGCGGTTGGCTGCCAAACGCCGCCCTGACGTGATTCACCTCAACAATTACGCCCATGGCGCGCTCGACTGGAAAATGCCAGTGCTCGTGGTCGCACATTCCTGTGTGCTTTCGTGGTTTCGCGCGGTGAAAGGCGAATGTGCTCCCGCTGAATGGGACACATACCGCAAAGCCGTGTGTCGCGGAATTCGCGCGGCGGATTGTGTCGTTGCGCCTTCGCGGACCATGCTCGAATGCGCAAGGCATCTTTATGGCCCTCTTCCCAAGTCGGAAGTGATTTACAACGCCCGTCAGCCGGATTCTTTCAGGCCTGGACCGAAGAAAAACCTTGTCCTCACCGCCGGACGGTTTTGGGACGAGGCCAAGAACATCGCGGCCCTCGCGAATGTCGCGCCGGAACTGCCATGGCCCATCCATGTCGCTGGGGAAACAAAATCGCCGAATGGAACTGACCACGCGATGGAACATCTGCTCCCATTGGGGCGTCTTTCCGCGCGTGAACTTGCGCCATGGTTCGCCCAGGCTTCGATCTACGCGCTGCCTGCGCTGTACGAGCCATTCGGTCTCTCCATTTTGGAAGCAGCGCTGGCAGGTTGCGCGCTGGTGTTGGGCGACATTCCCAGCCTGCGCGAAATTTGGGGTGGGGCCGCACTGTTTGTGCCGCCTCGCGATCCAGTCGCGCTCAAAACTGCATTACGCAGGCTCATGGAAAATGACGGTGAGCGCAAGGAAATGGCGGCGCGTGCCCGTTCCCGCGCGCTGGAATACAGTCCCCAACGAATGGCTGACGGCTATCTTTCGGTTTACGAACAGCTCGTCGCATGCCAGGAAGGTCATCATCAGCAAGAGGAGTTTGCAGTATGCGAATCGTGATGTTTTATCATAGCGCGCGTTCCGATTGGAACCATGGCAACGCCCATTTTTTGCGCGGCGTCGCCACCGAACTTCTCTCGCGCGGCCATGGTGTCACCATTTACGAACCGGAAAATTCCTGGAGCTTCCAAAATCTGGTCGCTGAAGATGGCCAGATGCCTTTGCAGAAATTTCGCGCCGCGTATCCATCGCTCAAAATCGTCACTTACGATCTGGCGACGTTCGAATTGGAGAAAGCGCTGGATGGGATTGACCTCGTCATCGTCCATGAATGGAACGATCCACAATTGGTGGAGAACGTTGGTCGTTATCGGCGTCAATTGCCCAACTGTCGCCTGTTGTTTCACGACACGCATCATCGGATGGTCACCGCGCCCGAGAACATGTCCGCTTATGAACTGCAAGATTACGATGGCGTGCTCGCCTATGGCCGCGTGTTGCAGCAAATGTATGAGGCGGGCGGGCGCGTTCGCCGCGCGTGGACATGGCATGAAGGCGCAGACACGCGTGTCTTTTTTCCACGACGCGACCAGCCCAAGCGCGGCGATCTGGTCTGGATCGGGAATTGGGGTGACGGCGAGCGCACGGCGGAAATCATGGAATTTTTGATCAAGCCGATCCAGGCGCTCTCGTTGCGCGCGAGGTTTCATGGCGTTCGTTATCCTGCCGACGCATGCGACGCGCTTGCAAAAGCGGGCATTGAATACGCAGGCTGGCTGCCGAATTTTGAAGCGCCCGAGGTTTTCGGCCAATTCAAAGTCACCGTGCATGTGCCGCGTCGTCCCTATGTGGAAGCATTGCCGGGCATTCCAACCATCCGCGTCTTCGAAGCCATGGCTTGCGGCATTCCGTTGATTTGTTCGCCATGGTGCGATGTCGAGGAGCTTTTCAATCCCGGCCGGGATCTTCTCGTTGTCCGCAACGGCAAGGAAATGGCGCGCGCGCTCAGGTCCGTGCTGCACGAAAACGAACTGGCGCGCGAGCTTGCGCAGAACGCTTTGAACACCATCCTCACCCGCCATACCTGCGCCCATCGGGTGGATGAATTGCTGGCCATTGACGCGCAACTCAGGAGTTCGGGCGCGAAAACCTCTAAAATATGAGCACAAGCAACGGCTTGAATATCGCATTTTTTGGATCAAGTCTGGTTTCGGCATATTGGAACGGAGCGGCGACCTATTATCGCGGTTTGATCCACGCGCTGCATGATCGAGGGCATCGAATCACCTTTTTCGAACCGGACGCTTATGAACGCCAGCAACATCGCGACATGCCGGACCCGGATTGGGCGCGCGTGGTGGTTTACCCGGCGACCGAAGCAGCAGCCTGCAAAGCGCTGGAGGATGCCCGCGGCGCGGACTTGATCATCAAGGCCAGCGGCGTGGGTGTCTTTGACGAACTGCTCGAACGCTGCGTGCTCGATTTGCAAAAGCCCGGCACGCTGGCTGCGTTTTTGGATGTGGACGCGCCCGCCACGTTGGACCGCATCCACAAAAATCCTGACGATCCGTTTTGTCCTTTGATTTCGCGATACGATTTGGTTTTGACGTACGGCGGCGGCAGGCCGGTTGTGAAGGCGTATGTGACTGCCGGCGCGCGTCAGTGCGTGCCCATCTACAACGCGCTGGACCGGCGCACGCATCATCCTGTGAAAAAAGATGCGCGGTTCGAGGCCGATTTGGGATTTGTCGGCAATCGTTTGCCTGACCGCGAAGCCCGCGTGGAACAATTCTTTCTCAAGGCAGCCGAGGCGCTGCCTGGCCAAACATTTCTTCTCGGCGGCAACGGTTGGGGAGACCGTCCATTGCCCAAAAACGTCCGTTACGTCGGTCACGTCTATACGCGGGACCATAATGCGTTCAATTGTTCGCCGCGATCGGTGCTCAACGTGAACCGCGAAAGCATGGCGCAATACGGGTTTTCTCCGCCCACACGTGTCTTCGAGGCCGCCGGCGCGGGCGCCTGCCTCATCACCGACGCGTGGGAGGGAATCGAATTGTTCCTTGAACCGGAGTACGAAGTGCTTGTCGCGCGCGATGGCGAGGAAGTCGTTCAACATTTGCAAAACCTGACTCCTGAACGCGCGCACAAAATCGGCGAGGCTGCGATGAAACGCCTGCTTTCGGAACACACCTACGCGCATCGCGCCGCCGAACTCGAAGCCGTGCTCGCGGGTCATCTCGAGGAGGTCTTCGCATGAAAGCGTCCGTTGAAAGTCTGGCCCATTGTCCATCGCTAAAATTTTCTGGCGCGAGAAAGGCGCTGAAGCGAGTGGAACCTTCGCGAATGCCGCTCGCATTGAACGGGCGAGAGAATGGCGAACGCACTGATTCATTCAGTCCCCTCAAAATTGTCATTTTCGGTTTGTCCATCACCTCTTCGTGGGGCAACGGCCACGCAACCACTTATCGCGGATTGGTGCGTGAACTGGCCGGTCGGGGTCATGACGTTTTGTTTTTGGAACGGGATCTGGCGTGGTATGCCGCCAATCGTGATTTGCCCAAGCCGCCTTACGGACGCACCGCGCTTTACGAGAATCTCGCCCAACTGAAAAAGCGTTTTACCTCTGCGGTGCGAGATGCGGATTGCGTGATCGTGGGCTCGTATGTTCACGAAGGCGCGGCGGTTGGCGAATGGGTGATCGAGAACGCAAAAGGCGTGACGGCGTTTTACGATATCGACACGCCGGTGACGCTTTCCAAACTCGTTCGCGCTGAAGTGGATTATCTCACCTGCGCGCTGATTCCAAAATATCAGCTTTATCTTTCGTTCACCGGAGGGCCGACCCTTGCGCGATTGGAGCACGAATTTGCTTCGCCGATGGCGCGGCCGCTTTATTGTTCCGTGGACCCTCGCTTGTATCATCCGCGACAGGCCCGGCTGAGGTGGGACCTCGGTTACATGGGCACTTACAGCGAAGACCGCCAACCGGCGCTTGAACGCCTTTTGCTCGAGCCGGCGCGGCTTTGGCCTGAAGGTCGGTTCGTCGTTGCCGGGCCGCAATTCCCGAAACAAATCAAATGGCCGCGCAACGTGCGCCGCATCATGCATCTTTCGCCGGCGCGGCATCGCAACTTTTACAACGCGCAAAAATTCACGCTCAACATCACGCGCGAGCGGATGGTCGAAGCCGGTTATTCGCCGAGCGTGCGTTTGTTCGAGGCTGCGGCATGCGGCACGCCGATCATCAGCGATTATTGGGAGGGGTTGGAGGAATTCTTTGAGCCGGGCAGCGAGATTCTCATCGCCTGTTCGAGCAAGGACGCGCTCAAATATCTGCGCACGATTTCCGAAACAGAACGCCGGCGCATCGGCGAACGCGCGCGCGCGCGCGTTCTCGCGGAACACACCGCGGAGCATCGTGCCATCCAGTTGGAAAGATACGTCCGTGAATTGATGCGAAAGTGACGAATTGAAGGCAAAATGAAACTGGTGATTTTTGGGCTCACGATCAGCTCGTCTTGGGGAAACGGGCACGCAACGCTTTGGCGCGGCCTTTGCCGGGCTTTGGCAAAGCGCGGGCATCGCGTGGTTTTTTTTGAACGCGACGTTCCTTATTACGCCCACCATCGCGACCTCGTCGAACTCCCCGGCATCCAATTGCAGCTTTACGGCGATTGGGATGAAATGCTGCCGCTGGCGCAGCGCGAACTTTCCGATGCCGACGTCGGAATGGTCACATCGTATTGCCCGGATGGAATCGCAGCCTCGGATGCTGTGCTCGATTCGGCGGCCCGACAGAAAGTCTTTTATGATCTCGACACGCCGGTAACGCTCGAAAGCATGCGCCTCGGCAAACCGGTCAATTACATTGGCCCGCGTGGACTGCGCGATTTCGATTTGGTGCTGAGCTA
>DASRBR010000404.1:0-8933 GCA_035653495.1 Verrucomicrobiia bacterium | reverse complement strand
ATGAAGCCGATCATCGAAATTGAAAATTTACGCGTGGAATACCGCACCCGTGCCATCGGGCAGACGACCAAGGTCGCCGTGGATGGCTTGAGCATGAGCGTGCTCCAAGGCGAAGTGTTCGGATTTCTGGGGCCCAATGGCGCGGGCAAAACCACCACCATGAACGTGCTGCTTGGTTTTGTGAATGCGACCAGCGGTGTTGCCAAACTGTTTGGAGTTGACGTGCGCCAGCCGATTGCCCGCCAGCGCATCGGGTATCTCCCGGAAATGACCTATTACTACAAATTTCTGACAGCCGAGGAATTGCTGCGCTTTTATGCGCGCATCTTTCGCATTCCGCGCCGGGAAACGGAACAGCGCATCAATGAATTGCTCAAGCTGGTGGAACTCGATTCAGCGCGCAAGCGCCCCATCAAAAGCTATTCCAAAGGCATGCAGCAACGCGCAGGGTTGGCCCAGGCCCTGATCAACAACCCGGATTTGCTGATTTTGGACGAGCCGACAAGCGGCCTGGATCCGATCGGGCGAATGAAAGTGCGCGAGATCATCCAGCGCTTGAAAAACGAAGGCAAGACGGTCCTGTTTTCCTCGCATGAGCTGGGTGAAGTTGAAACCGTTTGCGATCGGGTCGCCATCCTTCACCAGGGCAGGCTGAGGGTCGAGGGGCGCGTCAATGACCTGATGAACAAATATCAAACCAACCTGGAACAGATTTTTCTGCGCATCGTCGGTTATCCGGCGTCGCAACCTGCAGCCGCCGCAGCATGAACGCCATCATTGCGCTTGCCAACGTCGTCATAAAGGAACTCTATCGCCGCAAAGATTTTTACGTTCTGCTGATTTTGACTGTGCTGGTTACGCTGACGCTGGCGTTTGGCAACTTTTTCAATGATTCCCGCATCAACGGTTATCTGAAGGAGATCTGTCTTCGGCTTATCTGGGTCTCGGCGTTGGTGATGGCTGTTGGAATGGCAGCGCGGCAAATCCCTGCTGAACGCGAGAACCGAACGATTTTTCCCTTGCTTGCCAAGCCGGTGACGCGCGCTCATGTCATCGCCGGCAAATTTCTGGGCTGCTGGCTGGCGTGTGGCATCGCGCTGCTCGTATTCTATTTCTTCCTCAACGTGGTAAGTGCGTCGTTCGAGCACGAATGGCACTTCGTCAATTACATCGAGGCGATCTGGATGCATTGGATGTTCCTTGCGGTGGTGATTGCCATGGTGTTGCTTGGCTCGATCATTTTCGCCGCGCCTTCAACCAACGCCACCCTTGTTATCATCCTTATTTTAGGGATACTGCTGTTGGGCCAGCATTTGGGGAAGCTGGCCATCCACCAAGCGGAACCGCAACGGTCAATCCTTTACGCACTCTCTTTCCTCATGCCACACCTGGAATTTTTCGATCTTCAAGATTACATCGTTTTCAAGATCGGCCTGGTGGACTGGAAATACATCTGCAGGGCGTCGCTTTACGGGTTTGCTTACACTGGGTTCTTTCTGATTGCCACCTGGATCCTTTTCCGGCGCAAACCATTGAGCAACTAAGTCTCACGGCTTCTATCGCTCGCCAAAGCTTACCGCGTTCAGTTCCAGCCCGGAACGATCGAGAGAGGGGCGTGGATTTTGGGCGCCAAACAAACGTAACAGCAATGCTGATAATATTTGCTTGACTTAATCAATACGCGCGCTATTCTTTTCATCGCGGAAGGGCGTCCGCCCCTTTGGAAACCATGGCGGACGCGTGAACGTTTATCGTTTGCGCTGTTCTTTGACATTTGAATCGGATGCGCGCCAACGGTTCCGGGTTCTGAGTTCCGGGTTCAGGGCTGGGGCCGTTTAGGCTCGTGCGTGCCTAATTGGGTTCGACGGTGCCCGGAAGTAGGTCGCCGAAGCCTTGGCGGAGGTGAGCCTTGTCCGCGTGGGGGTTGTTTTAACGATGTAACCATTTAACCATGTTACCGTTCCGACCTGTGTATCGCCTTGTGTCGGATAAATTCGGCTTGGATGGAGAGGCCAGTTTGCACGCCTCGTCCTGCATGGGTCCGGCTGGGTGTTGCAGCTGGTTGCAGCTTGTTGCACCTGGTTGCAGCTATCAGGAAAAAATTGGAAGGGCGCGAGGCGAGCGTAGGGGGCAAGTTTAAGGTTTCATGTTTAAAGTTTAAAGTTGCCGTTCCGGAACGCGGGATTTGACTACCGCCTGAAGGCGGGACTCCAAACACGGAGTTTAAACTTGCCCGCTCTGAAGACCTTCGCCCTCTTCGCGGTCGTTGCGCGACACTGCCTCCCTGAAAACTGACGTTTTCAGCTCCAGCATCCAGCAACTAGCAACCAGCATCGAGCGTCCAAGTTGTAAATGGTTGAAATCCCGTATAGTCCCATATCGTCCCGGGCTGTCCGGCCAAAACCAGCCCCTCCCCAGTGGGGGGAGCCGTAGGGCGCCAAACGTTTGGCGTTATTCTTCCCGAAATCGCCGTTCCTTTTTGCGGGTCGCCCGGTGGTGCTTGGCGGCAAGCATTCGTTCCTTGGCGGCGCGCGGTCTTTTGGCAGTCTGTCGGCGCAATTGTTCGCGTTGATGCACTGCAGCGGCTGCGGCATCGCGTTCACGCTGTTGCAAGGAGGCGAGCAACCGTTCGCGCGCAAGCTGACGGTTCATGGCTTGCGAACGCGAATCCTGCACGGTCACGCTGATGTTTGTCGGCAGATGGCGAAGAGTAACGCGCGTTGAAACCTTATTGACATTCTGTCCGCCGGGACCAGACGCGCGGCTGAAAATTTCCTCCAGCTCGGCTTCATTCAGGGCAGTGATCGGTTTCATTTTGTGCCGCCTTTCATTCGTATTATGCCGGGTTGCAGGGGCTGGACAAGGATGAACTCGCCGCGTTGGGCACTACTTGATTGCCAGCGCGGAAAGGAGGGTTATTGGCTATTCCATCGTTGCTATCGAGCCCTTTGAATTAGAGTAGATTTCATCAGCTATGACAGTTACCGCACAATTTCAGGACCGTTATGAGGCCGGTCGATTTCTGGCTCGAAAATTGGAGCATCACGCCGGGGATCCGTCGCTCGTTGTGCTGGCATTGCCACGAGGCGGCATTCCCGTCGGATACGAAGTGGCTAAGTCTTTGAATGCGCCCCTGGACATTTTTTTGGTCAAAAAACTGAGCATGCCGGGTTACGAGGAACTTTCATTGGGCACGGTGGCTTCCGGCGGCGTGCGCCTCCTCAATGCCGAAGGCATCCACCACCTCGGGATTTCGCAAAATCTTGTGGATGCGCTGGTGCAGGAGCGCGAACAAGATTTGGAACGGCGCGAAAAGATATATCGCGGTGAACGGGCGGCGGCGCAAATTGAAGGCCGGAATGTGATCATTGTGGACGACGGTCTTGCCACGGGCGCAAACATGCGCGCAGTCGTGCATGCGTTGCACGAGCGCCATCCCAAATCTGTGACAGTCGCCGTGCCAATCGGCTCGGACGACACCTGCCAGCAGATGGCCCGCGAAGCGGATGAAGTGGTTTGCGCCCTGACGCCGGACCCGTTCTATTCAGTGGGCGCGTGGTATTCTGATTTCATCCAAATCACTGATGAAGAGGCGCGTGAATTGCTCGACCACGCTGCGCATGAGAGGCGGGCGAAACAGGCGCAAAGAATCAACCAGCCGCGCCCGGAAAAGTTCGCTGCTTGAAACCGCGTTCCAGCAACAGTGTTGAAGACCGGGAAAAGGAACCGGAGAAACCAGTGGTTTCAGAGGCGCGATCTTCACCAGAACGGAACGTGGCCATCTTGCTCTCGGTTTTCCTGGTGGTCGCGGCGCTGCGGTTGCTGCGCGAGCTGTTCCTCCCATTGGCTCTGGCAGTTCTGTTCAGCTTTTTGCTTTCTCCGCTGGTTACGCGCTTTCGGCGATTACATTTGTGGCGCGTTCCTTCGGTTTTCATCGCGGTATTCATCGGGTTTGCGATTCTTGGTTCGTTGGGGATGTTTCTCGCGAGCCAAATAGGGGATGTCGTGCACAAGCTGCCTGAGTATCAGCAGAACATCGACAAGAAATTCCAATCGGTCACAAAGAAAGGCAGCGGTTTTATAGGGCGCGTTTCCGGCTCTCTGGAGCATTTGCGAAAGCAACTCTCGGAATCCTCAACTCCGACACAACAAAAGGAGCAAAACAGCCAGAATGGACAGAAGGAAAAGCCGACTCCGGTCGAGGTGCAGAACACTCCCTTTTCGCCTTTGACAATTCTGCGGAAGGTGGTGGGTTCGTTGTTCAGCTTCCTAGTGGGGGTTTTCATCGTGGTGGTGTTCGTGATTTTCATGCTGATCGAAAGGGAAAATCTGCGCGCGCGGCTGGTCCGTTTCATTGGCGGGCCAAGCGAACAAACGACCGAGCTGTTGGATGAAGCGAGCGCGCGCGTGACCCGGTATCTTTTGATGCAATTGATTATCAACGTCACCTATGCGATTCCCATCGCGCTGGGGCTCTTTTTTATTGGCATCCCAAATCCCATTTTGTGGGGAGCGCTGGCCGGGTTGCTGCGATACATTCCCTATATCGGTGTGTGGTTTGCCGTCGCGGTAGCCGCTTTCTTGTCCCTCGCAGTGGACCCGGGCTGGGCCAAGCCATTAATGGTCTTGGGATTGTTTGCCGTGGTTGAGATCATTGTCGCGAACGCTATCGAGCCGTGGCTGTATGGTTCGTCAACGGGCATCACACCGCTCGCAGTCCTTGTCTCGGCGGTTTTCTGGACGTGGCTTTGGGGACCGTTGGGATTGCTGCTTTCCACGCCACTGACAGTCTGCCTGGTTTCCGTTGGGCGTTACATCCCGACCATGAGTTTTTTGCGAATTCTCTTCGGAGACGAACCCGGCGATATTCGCAAAAAAAATCATTCCAAGGGCAATTCAGAGCCACGTTCGGCCGCTTGATAGCTCAACTTCCCGTCCACGATTTGTGCTGCAGAAGTGAATGGATGCAACTCGATTTTGCCTGGTCCCATGATGTGCGAAACAGCCCAGCCTCGTGCTTTCAAATCATCGGAGATGAGCCCGCGATGACATTGCCACCAAAGTGCCTCAGCGCACATGATGGCCGTGCGTGATTTTCTTGCGGCTTCCTCCAAACGCTCCATCCCGGCGCGGAATTCCGGGGTCATCATATAATCGGCATATCCGCGGAATGCTTCGTTTCGCCAGGCAGTATTGACGGAATCTGCGCGTGCTGCGCGGCGTCCGCCGAGTTCGGGGAGGTGAAGATATTTGATTCCAGCCCCCGCGAGTGAAGCAGAGAACTGTTCCTGGCTGAACTGCGGATGACGGCGTGAACCTGGAAATCGCCGCACATCAGCGAGGGCGTTGATGGCGTTTTCCTGCAGCAGAGCGAGGAAAGCGCCGATGCTGCGCGTGGAATGTCCGATCGTCCATATTTCACCTTGGCTGGCTTTCATTTGCTCAATGTTGTAATAACCGGCATGGCACAATATAAGCCAAAAGCAAAATTGTTCAGGCCGCTCCCGCGCGCATTTTTTGAACCATCGGCGGAAATTGTGGCCGCGAAATTGCCGGGTCACTTGTTGATCCGCAACACGCCCCAAGGTCCTTGCGGCGGGATGATCGTTGAGACCGAAGCCTACATCACCGGCGACCCGGCGGCTCATTCGTTCCGAGGCCAAACCAAACGCAATCGCGCGATGTGGGGCCCGGCTGGCTATAGTTATGTCTATTTCATTTACGGCAATCACTGGTGCTTCAATGTTGTCTGCTGCCCGCCAGGCATCGGCGAGGCCGTTTTGATTCGCGCCATTGAGCCGACGGTCGGACTGGAAATCATGCGCGCGCGCCGACAGGTTGCCAATGTGCGGGACCTGACAAGCGGGCCGGGAAAATTGTGCGCGGCGATGGATATTGACCGCAGGCTCGATGATGTTGACTTGTGCGACACGCAATCGCCGGTGTTTGTCGCAGAAAATCCGCAACTTGAGGCGGCCCTCAAAAAATTCGGCCCCATGGTCACGACCACCCGCATCGGCATCACACAAGCCGCAACGTTGCCCTTTCGGTTTTATCTTGCAGGCAGTGAGTTTGTTTCGCGGCGCATTTCCGCGCGATGAACCCAGCGGCATTCTTACATTCTTGTCCTTGGGAAAATGGCGGATTAGCCTTTCCTCATGGCAAAAAAAATCCAGTCCAGACGCGGCCCGCATTTTGTAGTCGGGCTCATGTCGGGAACCTCTGCCGACGGAATTGATGCTGTCGTGGCCGAAATCTCCGGAACGGGGAACGGATTGAAGGCCCGGTTGGTGGCGCATCATCAGCAGCCTTTTGCAAAAGCGCTTGGCAAACATATCCTGCACGTTTGCCTGCACGGGACAATTGTTGAGATTTGCGAATTGAATTTTTTGCTCGGTGAGCATTTTGCGCGCGCGGCGCTTGCCGTCATCCGCAAAGCAGGATTGCAGCCCAAAAACATCGCAGCGATTGGATCGCACGGGCAAACCATTCATCACCTGCCGCGCGCGCACACGCCTTCCACGCTGCAGATCGGTGAACCGTGCATCATCGCCGAACGCACCGGCATCACGACTGTGGCGGATTTTCGCGTACGCGACATGGCGGCCGGCGGACAGGGCGCGCCGCTGGTGACTTATGTGGATTGGGCCTTGCAAACAGATTCTTCGCGCCCGCGCATTCTCCAAAACATTGGCGGGATAGGGAATCTGACTTTCCTGCCCGCGCGTGCATCGTTGAGTGAGGTGATTGCCTTCGACACCGGCCCGGGCAACATGGTCATTGATTCCGTCGTGAGCACATTGAGTTCCGGCAAGTTGCGCTACGACCGGAATGGGCAATGGGCTGCGAAAGGCCGGGTTTCGGAGAAGCTTCTCGACAAAATGCTGGCGCATCGATTTTTTCGCGCCAAGCCGCCGAAGACAACCGGACGCGAGGAATTTGGCGAAACCTTCGTCCAAGGACTTTTGGCATCGGCGGGCAAATTTCGATTGTCTGACGCGGACATCGTGGCGACCGCCACTGCACTGACTGCAGTCAGCATTGCCGATGCTTACGAACGTTTTGTATTTCCAAGGTTGCCCGCATCCGGCCTTAAGAACTTGCAAGTGATTCTTGGCGGCGGAGGCGCAAAGAATGTGACCTTGCGGCGAATGCTGGCTGCGAGGATTGCACCGGCAGAATTGCTGACGCAGGAAGATTTGGGATGGTCCAGCGCAGGGAAGGAGGCGCTCGCCTTTGCGATTCTCGCCCATGAAACCTTGCAAGGCCAGCCCTCCAATGTGCCATCTGCGACGGGTGCGCGCTGCGCAGTAGTCTTGGGCAAAATCATTCCCGGAAGCAATGGAGTTGATTTCTTTCATTGAACCTGTTTCGCGCGCAGGATTTCCTTGAATGCCCGATGGGCCACAATCAGTCTCAGCGCTTTTTTCAGCAACGTTTTGCCCGGCTCAATGCGGTGCCACGGCGACGCGCCGGAAGGATGGGGCAGGGGAATCAAATCGAATTCATGGTCGCCAAAAGTCCCTTTGAATTTGCGGCCAATGATTTGGTCGAGTTTGTCCAGTGGAAGGAATTGTTCGATGGCCAGCTTTCCAACTGGGATCACCAGCGCTGGCCGGAGAATTTCAATCTCCTGCTTGAGCCAGGTGGAACAATTCGTGACTTCATCAGGCGAAGGAACGCGATCACCGCCTGTGAGCTTTTTTCCGGGGAAACAACGGCAAACCGCGGCCATATAAACTGAGGAACGAAATTCCGCTTCGCTCAAACCGGCTGCTTGCTGAAACCATTGGAACAGAGTTTTCCCGGCTGTCCAGGCAAACGGTTTTCCCATGACAGGCTCCTTGTCACCGGGCGCCTGGCCGACCAGCATGATTTTGCTCACCACCGCGCCGCCGCTGACGACCGGTTGGTTCATGTTCGCGCAAAGTCTGCACGCGCGAAGTCGTTTTACATGCGCGTCCAGAAGTTTCGCCGTCTGCCTTGAATTTCGATCCACAGATAAAATTGAATCAGCAATCAACGTATTCACAGGATGAACAAATGCACAAAATCAATTCTCGCAGTTTTGTTGATTCCGCAAATTCTTCGGCGAATTTTGTTCGCTTCCAAATTTTTAAGGTTAGATTGATGCCATGGACAATGAACTCTCTGAGC
The DNA here is from genome assembly GCA_035653495.1 of Verrucomicrobiia bacterium. GTDB lineage: Bacteria > Verrucomicrobiota > Verrucomicrobiia > Limisphaerales > Pedosphaeraceae > DATAUW01. The sequence goes on along the minus strand of DASRBR010000404.1, from coordinate 776 downwards.
GGTTGCAAAAAGTTGAATCGAGCCTTGCGCATCTGGAACATCAATACGACCAGCTCAACCAGGTCGTGACGGAGCAGGCGCGGCAGTTGGCGAAAATGCAGGCGTTGCAACAGAAAATCTCGAAGACCGTCGAAGGCATGGAGCTCGAGCGTATCAAATCCACCAATGCCAAACCGCCGCATTACCAATAGCATGTCGCACCTCACTTGCTGATTCCGCGCTCGCTGGTTTTTACGAATTGCAACAGGTGCTGCAGTTCGGGAGAAACAGGAAGCTCCTTTTCGATGCGCGAGACGGCGTTGGGAATCGTCAAACCTTCGCGGAACAAAATCTTGTACGCCTGCCGCAAGACCGATTGTATCTCTTCGGAAATGCCATTGCGTTCCATGCCCACTTTGTTGACCGTCCGCACTTCCGCAGGATTGCCGTCCGCCAGCATAAAAGGAGGCACGTCCTGAACGACCTTGGAGCAACCGCCGATGATCGCCATTTTTCCGATGCGGCAAAATTGGTGCACCGCTGCCAAGCCGCTGATGACGGCGTAATCTTCCACCCGCACATGTCCACCCAACGTGCCGACATTCGACATGATGACATGGTCCCCGATGGTCACGTCGTGCGCCACGTGGCTGTAAGCGAGCAAATTGTTGTGCGAGCCGATCGTGGTGACGCAGCCGTCGCTGGTGGCGCTGTGGATGGTGACGTATTCGCGGAAAGTGTTGTTATTTCCAATCTCCGTGCGCGTGGTGCCACCCTTCCATTTCAAATCCTGCGTG
>DASRBR010000403.1:0-2216 GCA_035653495.1 Verrucomicrobiia bacterium | reverse complement strand
AGGGATAACCGTGAAACGCAAAGATCACCGGCTTGTTCGTCGTGAACAGCAGGTCAAAATCCTTGTCCGTCAATCCGTGCGGATGTTCTGTGCAAGGTTCCAGGCGCATCAGATCCACGACGTTGATGACGCGCACCTTCAACTTCGGAAATTCTTCGCGCAGTATGCTCGTCGCGGCGAGCACTTCCATCGTCGGCACGTCGCCGCAACAGGCCATGACCACGTCCGGGTCGCCGCCGCGGTCGTTGCTTGCCCAATTCCAGATGCCCAAACCCATCGTGCAATGTTCGATCGCCGCATTCATTGAAAGCCATTGCGGGGCTGGTTGTTTGCCTATGACGACCACGTTCACGTAATTGCGGCTCCGCATGCAATGATCGGTCACGGACAAGAGAGTGTTCGCATCCGGCGGCAGATAGACGCGGATGACTTCGGCTTTTTTGTTCACCACATGATCGATGAAACCCGGGTCTTGATGGCTAAATCCGTTGTGGTCCTGCCGCCAGACATGCGAGGTGAGCAGGTAATTGAGCGATGCGATTGGCCTGCGCCAGGGAATGTCGCGCGTGACCTTGAGCCATTTCGCGTGCTGGTTGAACATCGAATCCACGATGTGGATGAACGCCTCGTAACATGAAAACCATCCGTGCCGGCCAGTGAGCAGATAACCCTCCAGCCATCCCTGGCACATGTGTTCGCTCAAAACTTCCATCACGCGGCCATTCGGTGACACATGATCATCGGTCTTCAGGATTTCCGCGACGGAGCAACGGTCCGTCACTTCAAAAACTGCGTTCCAACGATTTGATGCCGTCTCATCCGGGCTGAACACGCGAAAATTTTTCTGTCCGGCATTCAGTTTGAACACGTCGCGGATAAATTCGCCTTGAACGCGGGTCGCCTCGGCCATTGTCCCGCCAGGTTGCGTAACTTTCACCGCGTAATTGCGAAAATCCGGCAAATGCAAATCGCGCAGGAGCAGTCCGCCATTTGCGTTGGGGTTCGCGCCCATGCGCCGTTCGCCGCGCGGTGCAAGCCCAGCCAGTTCGGGTACGAGCCGGCCGCTGGGGTCAAAAAGTTTTTCCGGCCGATAACTCTTCATCCAGCGCTCGAGCAACTTGATATGCTGCGGCTTTTCCATTTCGCCCATCGGCACCTGGTGCGCGCGAAATGTGTTCTCGATGGGTACGTCATCCACTTCCTTCGGACCCGTCCAGCCTTTCGGCGAACGCAACACAATCATCGGCCAGACTGGACGCTGCTTGAACCCATTCGCGCGCGCGTCACGTTGGATTTCGCGAATCTCCGCAAATATCTGATCAAGCGTGGAAGCCATCAAACGATGCATCGGCATCGGCTCGTGGCCTTCAACGAAATACGGCTTGTACCCGTAACCGCGAAACAGTTCCTCCAAATCCGAATGCGGCAAACGCGCCAGCACCGTTGGCCCGGCGATTTTGTAGCCGTTCAAATGCAGGATCGGCAGCACCGCACCGTCGCGAATGGGATTTAGGAATTTGTTCGAATGCCAGCTTGTTGCCAGCGGGCCGGTTTCAGCTTCGCCATCGCCGACAATGCATGCCGCAATCAAATCAGGGTTGTCAAAGACCGCGCCGTAAGCGTGCACAAGCGAATACCCCAGTTCGCCGCCCTCGTTGATTGACCCGGGCGTTTCAGGCGCGTCATGACTTGGTATTCCGCCCGGAAACGAAAATTGCTTGAACAACCGCTTCATTCCCGCCTCGTCCTGGGAGATGGTCGGATAAATCTCGCTGTAAGTCCCTTCCAAATACGTGTTCGCCACCATTCCTGGGCCGCCGTGTCCCGGGCCGCAGACGTAAATGATGTTCAAATCGTGTTCCTTGATGATGCGATTCAGGTGAACGTAAATGAAATTGAGTCCCGGCGTCGTCCCCCAATGGCCGAGCAAACGCGGCTTGATGTCCTGCCGTTTCAATGGGCGTTTAAGCAATGGATTGTTCAGCAAATAAATCTGGCCAACGGAAAGATAATTCGCTGCGCGCCAATACGCGTCTATCAGGCGCAACAATTCGTCGCTTGTCTCGGCTTCACCGTTATGATGTGCCTCCGCCGCAATTCGCCTGCCGATGCCCGATGCCATCTTGAGACCATTGCGCACCTTTTCCCCCTTGCGGGCCGATTTCAGTTTGGTTTTCATAATCGTTCCTGTTGCCCTCCTTACTTCAACACCTCTC
>DASRBR010000402.1:0-16638 GCA_035653495.1 Verrucomicrobiia bacterium | reverse complement strand
GCCCGACGAAGGTTTGAGCTATGTCGTCGCCGGAGAAAATCGCTTTACACTGCAGGACGCCGTTGCCGAATGCGGCGCCGACCTTATCGGAAAAAAAATCTGGAACAAATACAAGCGCTGGCCGGTCTATTCCAAGTTCTTCGACAACATGGGGCCGATTCCGCACCACATGCACCAATCGCAAAAACAGGCGCGGTTGGTGGGACAGGAAGGCAAGCCGGAATCGTATTATTTCCCGCCACAGCACAACAATGTCGGCAACAATTTTCCGTACACCTTCATGGGTCTTGAGCCCGGCACGACGAAGGCGCAGGTGCGGAAATGCCTTGAGAATTGGAACAAAGGCGATAATGGCATCCTTGATTTGTCGCGCGCATATCGGTTGAAGGTCGGTTCCGGCTGGCTCATTGGGCCGAGCATTTTACACGCGCCCGGTTCGCTTTGCACTTACGAGCCGCAATGGGGCTCGGACGTTTTCGGCATGTATCAATCGCTCGTGGAAGGGCGCGAAGTGCCATGGTCGCTGCTCGTGAAGGACATGCCGCGCGAAAAACATCACGACCTCGATTTTATCGTGGACCAACTCGATTGGGAGGCCAACGTGGACCCGCATTTCAAGGAAAATCATTACCTCGAACCGGTGCCGGTGTCAGACACCCGCAAGGAAGGTTTTGTGGATCGCTGGATCGTTTATGGGAAAGTGCATGGCGAACAACTTTTCACCGCCAAGGAATTGACCGTGAATCCCGGCGCGAAATGCACCATCAAGGACAACGGCGCTTACGGTCTCATCACCGTGCAGGGCAAGGGCAGGATGAACAAGCTCAAGCTCGATTGCCCAAAATTGATTCGTTTCCATGAACTGACCGAGGACGAAGTTTTCTGCACAGAAGAAACCGCTCAGGCCGGCGTGACGTTCGAGAACACTTCCGACGTCGAGCCTTTGGTTGTGCTGCGTTACTTTGGCCCCGAGGTCAACCCCGACGCGCCGGAGATGGGCGCGTATAGGAAGAATAAATTTTGAAAAAAGTCCAAAAAGCAAACCTGAAGAAATTGAGTCGCCTGGCTGGCACGAGAAGATCCTGAAAGAGCGAGACGTTCGATATCGGTCAGGCAAAGAGAAGGTTATTGATTGGGAAACAGCCAAGCGGTAGTTGCGCAAGTTGTGTCGCTGAGTTTTTTCAATCCCGTGAGGCCGAACGTCAAAACTTTCTCCGTTCCCTCCGTTTTCTTCTGTTAAATCGTTACGCCAATAATTTTCTCACCACTTCACCGTGAACATCGGTGAGGCGGAAATCGCGCCCCTGGAAACGATACGTCAGTTTCGTGTGATCGAAGCCAAGCAGATAAAGAATCGTCGCGTTGAGATCGTGGACGTGGACCTTGTCTGTCGTGGCATTGAAACCGAAATCGTCCGATTCGCCGAGTGTGAGACCGGGTTTCACGCCGCCGCCGGCGAGCCACATTGTGTAACAATTCGGATGATGATCGCGTCCATCATCACCGCCTTGCGCCATCGGTGTGCGGCCGAATTCGCCGCCCCAGATCACCAGCGTCTCATCCAGCAGCCCGCGTTGTTTCAAGTCCTTCAGCAGCGCCGCCGAAGCCTGGTCGGTGTTCCCGCAGTTCCTGGTGAGACGCTTTTTTAAATCGTGATGCTCGTCCCATGCCTCATGAAAAAGCTCGACGAATCGAACACCGCGCTCGATCAACCGCCGCGCCAGCAGGCAGTTCATCGCAAACGAAGGCTTGCCCGGCTCGACGCCATACATGTCGAGGATGTGCTTGGGTTCCTTGGAAATGTCCATCAATTCCGGCGCGCTGGTTTGCATCCGGTACGCCATCTCAAACGAATTGATGCGCGTCGAAATCTCCGGGTCGCCGATCGCTGCAAGATGTTGCTCGTTCAGCGCGCGAACAGATTCCAGCGTGTCGCGTTGGATACGCTCGTCCACGCCATTGGGATTGGAAACATAAAGGATGGGGTCGCCCTGGCTGCGGAACATCACGCCATTGTAAACCGTCGGCAAAAATCCCGAACCCCAATTCGATGCGCCGCCGCTTGGACCTGCTGTTCCGCTGCTGAAAACCACAAATCCCGGCAGATCGCGCGATTCGCTGCCGAGCCCGTAGAGCGTCCAGGCGCCGAGGCTGGGACGGCCAAATTGCTGCGAGCCGGTATGCATGAAGATCTGCGCGGGCGCATGGTTGAATGCATCTGTGTACATCCCCTTCACGATGGCGATGTCATCCACGACTTCGGCAAGATGCGGCAAAAGTTCAGAAAGTTCCGCGCCGCACTGGCCATGCTTTGCAAAATTGAACCTTGGCCCAAGCAATTTGGAACTCGGATTGATGAACGCGGCGCGATAATCCTTGAGTAATTCAGGCGGTGGCAACGTGCCGTTGAACTTCGCAAGCTGCGGTTTGTGATCGAACAATTCCAAATGGCTCGGCCCTCCGGCCATGAACAGGTAAATCACGTTCTTCGCGCGCGCCTTGAAATGCGGCTGCCGTGGCGCAAGCGGATCAGTCCTCGCGCCAGACGAAATAGTTGCCGCCTGGGCGTACTCCCCGAAAAGCGACTGCAGCGCAATGGCGCCAAGCCCGACGCCGCATTCCTTCAGGAACCAGCGCCGCGACACCGCCGTAGGATGCATGTTCCGGTAAAGATGACTCTGACAGTTCACGGCCGTTCCTTCATCATCGTTTCATCCAAATCAGCAATCCGAACTTATTAAGCAAGCAACTTCTTCACTACTTCACCATGGACATCGGTAAGGCGGAAATCGCGGCCTTGAAAACGATACGTCAATTTCGTGTGGTCAAAGCCGAGCAGATAAAGAATCGTCGCGTTGAGATCGTGAACGTGGACTTTATCGGTGGTGGCGTTGAAGCCGAAATCGTCCGATTCGCCGATAGTGATGCCGCGCTTCACGCCGCCGCCCGCGAGCCACATGGTGAAACAATTCGGATGATGGTCGCGGCCGTCATCACCACCGCCTTGCACCATTGGCGTACGGCCAAATTCACCGCCCCAGATCACCAGCGTTTCGTCGAACAAACCGCGCTGCTTCAAATCCTTCAACAATGCCGCGGTCGCCTGGTCGGTGTTCTTGCAATTCTTCTCAAGGTCAGCTTTGAGATTTCCATGCTGGTCCCATGCTTCGTGGAACAGCTCGACAAACCGAACGCCGCGCTCGATCAACCGCCGCGCCAGGAGGCAATTCATCGCGAACGACGGTTTGCCGGGTTCGACGCCATACATGTCGAGGATGTGTTTCGGCTCCTTCGAGATGTCCATCAATTCCGGCGCGCTGGTTTGCATCCGGTACGCCATCTCAAACGAATTGATGCGCGTCGAAATTTCCGGGTCGCCGATCGCGCCCAGATGTTGCTCGTCCAGTTGCTTCACCGCGTCCAGTGTGTCCGCCTGGATGCGCTCGTCCACGCCTGTTGGATTGGAGAGATAAAGGATGGGATCGCCCTGGCTGCGGAACATCACGCCGTTGTAAACCGTCGGCAAAAATCCCGAACCCCAATTGGATGCGCCGCCGCTCGGTCCTTTCCAACCGGAACTGAAAACAACAAACCCCGGCAAATCGCGCGATTCGCTCCCAAGCCCGTAAAGCGTCCAGGCGCCAAGGCTTGGTCGGCCGAACTGTTGCGAGCCGGTGTGCATGAGGATCTGCGCGGGCGCATGATTGAACGCGTCCGTGTACATCGCCTTCACGATGCCAATGTCGTCCACGACTTCCGCAAGGTGCGGCAAAATTTCCGAAAGCTCCGTGCCGCACTCACCGTGCTTGTGAAATTTGAATTTTGGCCCGAGCAGCTTGGAGTTCGGATTGATGAACGCCGCTCGATAATCTTTCAATAATTCCGGCGGCGGAAGCGTGCCATTGAACTTCGCCAGTTGCGGCTTGTAATCAAACAATTCCAGGTGGCTCGGCGCGCCGGCCATGAACAGATAAATGACGTTCTTGGCGCGCGGCGTAAAGTGCGGCTGGCGCGGTGCAAGTGGATCCGTCCTTGGGCCGGTCTGGACAGTCGCCGCGGACGCGTAATCGCCCAAAAGCGTGTGCAACGCGATCGCGCCGAGTCCAACCCCGCACTGCTTGAAAAACCAGCGGCGCGAAACCGCAAGCGGATGCTGGTTGCGATAAAGATGCGTTTGGCAATTCACAGTATCCTCATTCCTTCGTTATCGTTTCGTCCAAATTCAACAACACTCGCGAGACCACGGTGTATGCCGCCAATTGCGTGGGCGTGCAGTCCTTGGGCAGGTTCGCGATCGGGCCTTTTTTGCCGGTCGCGAGCACAGGCACATCGACCCAACCTTCGCCAATGTATTGCGAATCTTTGTGCAACAATGAAAGCAAGGTCTGCATTTCCTGTTGATTCGGCTCACGCGCAAGGCAGCGGCGAAACGCATACGCGATGCGTTCGCGGTCGTCACCCTTGTGCTCCAGTGCGCGCAACGCCAACGCCTGGGCGCATTCCATGAAAACGACTTCGTTCAGGGTGGCCAGCGCCTGCAACGGCGTGTTCGAACGCAAACGGCGCACGCAGGAAAAATCGCCGTTCGGCGCGTCGAACGTTTGCAGGACAGGGTACGGTACGGAACGAAAACGGAACGTATAGACCGCGCGACGATAACGATCCGGGCCGGTTTCTTCATTCCACACCTTCGGACCGTAACTCGCAGGCGGTTTGAAAAGGAACTCCGGCGCGGGTGGTGTCACGCTTGGGCCGCCCATTTTGTCATTAAGCAATCCTGAAGCAGACAATGCTATGTCGCGCACGATTTCGGCGTCCACCCGGAACCGCGGTCCGCGCGCGAGCAGGCGATTGTATGGGTCTTTTTCGTAAAGCTCCGGCGTCACACGCGATGATTCGCGATAGACCGCGCTGTTCACGATGAGCCGATGGATGTGTTTGATGTCCCATTTGCCGGGAACACTTTTTTCGCCGGGCGCGCGAACGGAAGGATGCATGAATTCAACCGCAAGCCAGTCGAGCAATTTCGGATGCGACGGCTCAGGCGCGCGCAAGCCAAAATCTTCCGGCGTCTCCTCCAATCCCACGCCAAAATATGATTGCCAGAGCCGGTTAACAAAAACGCGCGCGGTCGTGGGCGATTTGGGATCCACCAGCCATTTGGCAAAAGTGAGCCGGCTGTCATCCGCGCCGGGCGGCAATTGATGCAAAAACGCCGGAACGCCTGCGCTCACCTCCTGCGTCGGCTTGAGCCAGTCGCCGCGCGTGAGCACATGCGTGACGCGCTTCAAATCGTTCGCCGATTTATTCCGCCGCGCAACCAGCGTGAGCGTGGGAGTGCCTTCGGGCCATTGCTGCCAAAGCTTTTCGATCTGGTCGTTGACTTCCTTGAATTCCGGCACGGTCGTCCGCCAATAACTGAACACGGTTGCAATTTGGGTCGGCGTGCGTTTCTCGCGGGGAACATTGAAAATGTCGCGGACTTTGGCCGGAATCGGATCGGCGACCGCATTCGTCGCGCTGGTGACGCTCAAACGAAAACGACCAAGATTATGGTTTTCGTTATCATCCGAATTCCACCCGCCGTGCATTTGCTTGAGACGAAAGGTCAGAATCACGCCGTTGGTGAACGTCAGCGGCTTTTCGGGAATGAAAACCGCCTTGCGCGATTGATTGCGTCGCCCCGGCCCGGCATCGATGCCCCAGGCGGTGTCGTCCTTTCCATCAATCGCAAATGCCACCGGCCCATACACGCGTTTCGTTCCTGATTTGTCGTCAAATTCCGCTTCGAGCGGCTTCTCCGGATTTTCGTAATCAGCCGTCGCCTTCACGAACTTTACATTGATCTTGTCCTTTTGATTTTTCGCGTCCTGCGCTTCGACATTGAATTCCGTAAGAGCGGACATGCCCTTGATGGACCGGCCCGGCCCGCCGCAAGGCAGGTCAGGATCGGTGAGTTGTTCCAGGCGAAAACCGCCGATGGACTTCAAATCGCTTTTCGCGCGAAAAACCGCCGTCCATTTCGTCGGCGCATAACTCGCCGCGCGGATGGAATGATCGGCGAAATAATAGAAGCGTTCGCCATTGTCGCCGGAAGAATTCGTGCATTCCAGTTGGACCCAATCCGGCTGATTGTTGCGCACCGAATCTTCCCACGCGTCCATGCGTTTCTGCCAATCGTGGGTTTTGTGGCGCAGGCTTTCTTCCAAATCACGCATCTGGCGAAGCAAGTTGGCGCGCAACTCGTCCTGCTCCGGCGTATAAGCGACCATTGAAGCGTCGTGGTCGTTGTTCAAAAACGCGAAGAGCCGGTAATATTCCGCCTGCGTCAATGGATCGAATTTATGATTGTGACATTGCGCGCACTGGATGGTCAGGCCTAGGACGCTTTTGCCGATGGCATCCATGCGGTCGAACATCCCGTCCATGCGGAATTGTTCCGGGTCAACGCCGCCCTCTTCATTCAACATCGAATTGCGCAGAAAACCGGTCGCGACGATCTGCTCCTGCGTGGGATGAGGCAATTGGTCGCCGGCAATCTGTTCGATGACAAATTCGTCGTAGGGCAGATTGCGGTTGAACGCGTTGATGACCCAGTCGCGATAATTCCAGATGAAACGCGGCTTGTCTTTTTCGAACCCATCCGAATCCGCGTAACGGGCGGCGTCCAGCCATTCGCGTCCCCACCGCTCGCCATAATGCGGCGATGCCAGCAAACGCTCGACTTGCTTCTGCCAGGCATCGGGATTTTTGTCGGCGAGAAACGCATTCAGTTCCTCGATGGTCGGCGGGAGGCCGATCAGGTCGAGACTCAACCGGCGCAGTAGAATCGCTTTTTCAGCTTCCTTTGCGGGATGAAGCTTTTCCTTTTCGAGCTTAGCAAGGATGAAATCATCGATCGGCGTGCGCGCCCATTTTGAGTCATGCACTTTGGGCAAAGCCGGCCGAACCGGCGCCTTGAAAGCCCAATGGTTGGTTGCGGATGCCGGGACGGTTGTTGCGGCAAACGCGGCCGGCCACGCGCAGCCGAGAAGCAGCGCGGCCACAACCAATTTGAAGAAGCGCAAGTTTATGTCGGGTTTTCGCAAAGGTTGATGGGTTTTAATTACAAGAGCATAGCTGAAAAGAAAACGATTCTCAATACCCGTTTACATCCATGTACTTGTGGGGCGGTTCGATTTTTACCCGCGGTTGCGCCTTTGGTTGCGTACTCTGTAAAGACGCTCCGTAAAGCCGCCTTCTTCAAGAAATGTTTTTTCCTGCGCAGCTAGCTGCCGGTCCAAAAGGCTGCACGCCACGGCGATCAGTGTCAGGGCGCCATTTGCTGCAATTTCAGGAAAAGTGGACATGGTGGACTGAATGGACTTTGTGGAAGATCCAATTTGTCCACTGCGTCCACCTTGTCCACTCTTCATGTCTCTCGTCCATTGGGCCACATCTTCCACGTTTTTTGGCCTTCTGGCTATAAGCTCTGCCTCCTCCAATCTTCCCGCTCCCACTTCGGCAGCCCGCGTTGTCTCAAAAAATCTTCATAATCCAGGCGCAACTCCTCCAGACTGGCGCGCGCCACGTTTGTCAGCTTGATCTCCATTTTGCGCGAAGTGCCGCTGGCCTGGCTGCCCTCCGCGATGTTCTGCACCCCCGAACGCGCCGCCTGCACCATCTGGTCATGCGTGCGGCTTCGTTTCTCGATGTAACGCTCACAAAAACGTACCGTGACGTCATAGACCAACTGCGCCACCTGAAAGCTTTTCAGCTTCCGATAGCCGCCGTGAAGAGGAATCAAATTTTTATCAGCATCGCTGGCCATGGGAGACTCGTATACCTCAACAAGACGGTTTTATCAGGCCCAAAATTCATCAGCCTTAAGCTCGTCCATACGGTCCAGATCGTCGCCTCCGTCCACTTCGACCATCCCGTCCATGCCTGTCTTTTTGCCCACTTGATTTTTCCCTTCGCAACCTTCGCGGTCATCGCGCGACATCATCCAAATGTTCACCGGAATCACCCATTTGTGTCATGTTGCCCGGTTGAAAATGGCTTGTCGAGCGATTCCCTTTGCGGCATTCATAGTTGCAAATCACAGGACGAATCATGAGTAAAAACACCTTTCCAAAACTGCACAACGCCATGTGGCCGGGTCTGGTCGGCAAGGGCAGTCCCGGCGCGGAACCCTCCATTGACCTCGACACGATGCTGAATCTCACCGCCGCGGCGGAAGTCAATGGCGTCAAATTCGATGGCGTGGACCTGTTTCTGTTCGATCCGCACGTCAGCATTGATTCCAGCGCCGATGATTTGAAGAAACTTGCCGAGAAAATCCGCGCGAAAGGCTTTGTGGTCGGTTCGGTGGTTGCGCCGGTTTGGCCGCCTACGGGCGGCGGTTCGGCGATGGGCAGCGAGGACGATCGGAAGAATTTCGTTCGGCAGGTGCGCAAGGCTTGCGGCATCGCCCAAAGCTTGCGCGAACTGGGAATTCGACCTTACGGCATCGTGCGCATTGATTCAGCCTGCGGCGTGACCGATTGGGAGAAGGACCCGAAAGGCAACACCAAACGCATCGCGCAGACGTTCAAGGAAGCCGCGAAAGTCGCGAAAGACCATGGCGAACGGCTCGCTGCCGAGGGCGAAATTTGCTGGGGCGGGATGCATTCCTGGAAATATATGGTGCAATTGCTCGAAGAGGTCGGCCAGCCGAAGGTGGTCGGTTTCCAGGCGGACATGGCGCACACGCTGCTTTACACGCTCGGTTACAACGCGCCGGAACATCGCATCGTGCCCAAAGAATTTCATTGGGAACCCGAGCAATTCCACATCGCGATGAAGAAAATGACCAAGGCGCTGCGTCCCTGGACGATTGATTTCCACGTCGCGCAAAACGACGCGACCGTCAGAGGCTCCGGCTCGCATGACAAAACCGGACGCCATTGCCTTGCGACCGACCCGAACGGCAAATTGAACATCGCCCGCGACGCCGGTTACTGGATGCGCGATAACAAAGGCAAGGTCACCAAAAAATTCAAACACATCTGCTGGGACGGTTGCATGTTTCCGAATGATGTCATGATGAAACCCGAAACGTGGAACAACATTTTGGCTGCGATGATCCAGGTGCGCGAAAACCACGGGTGGTGACTGAATGGCCACAAAAAGGCACAGGAACAAAAAGCTGAAAAAAATGGGAACGACCAAAAATTGCTGGAAGGTGCGCCAGCCAAAGAGCGATTTGATTTTACGCTCGCCCTCACCCCAACCCTCTCCCCCAGGGAGAGGGAGAGCCTTTTCATACCTCGGTAGAACCTGGAGCCGAGGTTTCAATCACCGCAATGGTCAATTTGATCGAGAGGACAGAAAATCCGTAACGCAGTTCTGCTTCAAGCGGAGCAGAATGGTTCACCCTCTCCTGGGGGAGAGGGTTGGGGTGAGGGCGACCTTACCACTCTATTTAGTTTTGTTCTTGTTGTGCCTCTTTGTGGCCAATCTAATTTATGAAAAACATCAACGTAGGTTTAATCGGTTACGGCTTCATGGGGCGGACGCATTCGAACGCGTTTCGCAAAGTCGGCAATTTTTTTGATCTGCCGTATCAACCGGTGCTCAAGGCGATTTGCGCGCGCGATGGTTCCAAGGCGGCCGCGTTCGCCAAAAAATGGGGCTACGAATCGGTCGAGACCGACTGGCGCAAGCTCATCGAACGCGATGATATTGACTTGATTGACATCTGCACGCCCAACAGCAGCCACGCGGACATCGCCATCGCCGCAGCCAAGGCCGGCAAAATGATCATGTGCGAAAAGCCGCTTTCGATGGACGGCGCGCAAGGCGAAAAGATGGTCGCCGCGGTCAAGAAAGCCGGTGTGCCGAACATGGTTTGGTATAATTATCGCCGCGTTCCCGCCGTGACGCTCGCCAAGCAATTGATTGATGAAGGTGTCCTCGGTCGCATTTATCATTATCGCGCGAAGTTTCTTCAGGATTGGACGATTTCAAAAGACCTGCCGCAAGGCGGCGCGGGGCTTTGGCGATTGGACGTGAAGGAAGCCGGCAGCGGCGTCACCGGCGACTTGCTCGCCCACTGCATCGACACCGCCATCTGGCTCAACGGCAGCATCGGCTCGGTGACGGCGATGACCGAAACGTTCGTCAAGGAACGCAAACACACGCTCACCGGCAAGGTGGAGAAAGTGGGCATTGATGATGCGTGCGCGTTTTTGGCGCGGTTCAATAACGGCTCGCTGGCGACATTTGAATCCACGCGTTACGCCCGCGGCCACAAGGCGCTTTATACGTTTGAGATCAACGGCGAACACGCCTCGATTTTCTGGGACCTTCATGATTTGCATCGCCTTCAATACTTTGATCATCGCGACGAAGGCCGGGTGCGCGGCTGGCGGACCATCCACGTGACGGACAGCGACCAACCCTACATGAAAAACTGGTGGGTGCCTGGCTTGCAAATCGGCTACGAACATACGTTCATCCATCAAGTGGCGGATTTTCTCGAAGGTCTCGGCGCAAAGAAAACAGCGCACCCGGATTTCCGCGATGCGTTGGAAACGCAATACGTCTGCGATTCCGTGCTGAAGTCCGCCAGCACCGGCAAATGGGAAAAGGTCAAGAAGGTGCGTTGAGAATATTTAGGGGCGCATGCGCTTTTATCATCCAAGTTTTGCGCAACAGTTTGTAAGTATTTTGATGGTCATTCTTGGCCTGGTGCTTTTGATCGTCCTGGCGCCGGGAATGTTGGTGAATTATTTCACAGGCCGGCTTCCCGGGCATCCGCATGGCACCGCGTTTATTCACGATTCGGCCGGTGACTGGGTGACATGGGTGATTTCGCTGTTCTTTTGGGGTGGTTGTCTGGCGCTTTGTTTGAAGGTCAAGCGGGAGTGATGATTGCATGAAACTTTTTGACGCCAGCGGCGTCTTACTCTCATAATTTGGGAACTCTGAATAAAAACCATGAACTATAAAACGTTGACAATAACGGCTGCGGTCGCGGTGGGCGTTGCGGCATTCGCCGTTCGCGCCGATGAAACAAAACTTGATCCGAGCAAGCTTCCTCCCGCTTCGACGGAGCAAGGGGTGACTTACGCCAAGGACATCAAGCCGATTTTTGATCATTCCTGCGTCAAATGCCATCACGGCGCCAAGCCCAAGGGCAAGCTGCATCTCGACACGCTGGAAGGCGTGCTCAAGGGCGGCGAAGACGGTCCGGCCATCGTCCCCGGCGACAGCGGCAAGAGCGTGCTGGTGTATAACGTCGCGCACCTTGGAGACGAAGACGATTACATGCCGCCGCCCAAGAACAAGGACAAGCTCGCGCCCTTGACCAAGGAACAAATCGGCCTCATCCGCGCATGGATTGACCAGGGTGCGAAGTAAATTCCTGGGGCGCGGGCAACATCGAACAACCAATCCCGACAAGTCGGGAAACGCCGAACATCGAAAAACGGTTTTCGTTGCTCCCTCCCGATGAACCTGATGTGGTAGGGACATCGCGCTGTCCCGCATGCGGAATCCGCGGACGGCGCAGCGCGCCGTCCCTACCCGTGTCCCCAGCGCTTTTGTTGCTTCGTCAAACATTTGCATGAAGGCGAAAATCAAAAAACAAAAGATCGTTCCATTCCTTTGGTTCGACAAAAACGCCGAGCAAGCGGTGAATTTTTACGTCTCGTTATTCAAGAACTCCCGCATTGTGGACGTGATGTTTTATGGCGAGGCCGGCCCAATGCCGAAGGGGACCGTCATGACCATCACGTTCGAACTGGAAGGACAACGGTTCATTGCATTGAACGGCGGGCCGAATTTCAAGTTTTCGCCCGCCATTTCCTTGTTCGTCAATTGCACGGACCAGAAGGAAGTGGACCATCTTTACAAAAAGCTTGCCGCGGGCGGCGAGGAACTCCAATGCGCATGGGTCACCGACAAATTCGGCGTCACATGGCAGATTGTTCCAACCATCCTTCTCGATCTCTTGAGCGACAAGGACGCGACGAAGGTCAAGAACGTCACGCTGGCCATGTTCAAGATGAAGAAGATTGACATCAAAAAGCTTCAGGCGGCTTACCGGGAAAAGTGAGAGCCTCAGATTGCGTTTCAGACTTTTGCAATGGCTCGTTCAAACTTTTGCTCATTCCTTCTTCGCCGCCTTGATCTCGATGTGGAGGTCGCGCAGTTGTTTCGGTTCAACGAACGCGGGCGAATCGGTCATCAGATCGGTTCCTTTCGCGGTCTTCGGGAAGGCAATCACATCACGGATGCTAGGTGTGCCGCAGAGGATGGCGTTCAAGCGGTCGAAGCCGAGTGCAATCCCTCCATGCGGCGGGGCACCGTAACGAAACGCCTCAAGCATGTAACCGAAGCGCGCCTTGACCATTTCCGGTGGAATCTGCAGCACCTGTTCGAAAATGGTTTTTTGCACCTCCGGCTGATGGATTCGGATCGAGCCGCCGCCGAGTTCAACGCCGTTCAACACGATGTCGTAATGCTGGCCGCGCACTTTTTTCGGGTCGGTCAGCAGCAACGGGACGTCTTCGGCCACGGGCGCGGTGAACGGATGATGGCTTGAGTACCAGCGGTTCTGTTCCTTGTCGAAACTGAGCAGCGGAAAATCCACGACCCACAGAAAATCAAAACGGTCAGCGGGAATGTCCAGCTTGCCCTGCGCCTTGAGCACGTCGGCGCAGTAAAGGCGGATCTTGCCCAAAATTTCGCACGCGTTCAGCCATTGGTCGGCGGCGAACAAAATCAGATCGCCTTCCTGAATGCCGAGCTTTTGCGTAAGCGCGGATTTTTCGGCATCACTGAAAAATTTCACGATCGGCGATTTCCATTCCCCTTTTTCAACCTTGATGAACGCGAGGCCTTTCGCGCCGAAACTTTTCGCGTATTCGGTCATCGTCTCGATCTGGCCCTGCGTGGCATCGGCGAGGCCTTTTGCGTTGAGCGCCTTGACCACCCCGCCGTTGGCAACTGCGCCGCTGAACACCTTGAAACTGCTCGCGCGAAATTCCTCAGTAAAATCCACCAGTTCCATCGCGAAACGCGTGTCGGGCTTGTCGATGCCGAACCGGTTCAACGCCTCGGCAAATGTGATGCGCTTGAACGGCGTTGGTATCTCCATGTTCAACGCGGCTTTCCAGACGCGCTTGAGCAAACCTTCGACCAGCGCGTAGATGTCCTCGCGTTCGATGAATGACATCTCCAAATCGATCTGCGTGAACTCAAGCTGCCGGTCGGCGCGCTGGTCTTCGTCGCGATAACAACGCGCAAGCTGGAAATACCGTTCCACGCCTGCAACCATCAGGATTTGCTTGAACTGCTGCGGCGATTGCGGCAGTGCATAAAACTTGCCCGGCTCGCGTCGGCTTGGGACTAGAGATTCGCGCGCG
Organism: Verrucomicrobiia bacterium; assembly: GCA_035653495.1. Taxonomy (GTDB): domain Bacteria; phylum Verrucomicrobiota; class Verrucomicrobiia; order Limisphaerales; family Pedosphaeraceae; genus DATAUW01. The sequence continues at coordinate 3,244 of DASRBR010000402.1, read as the reverse complement.
CCTTCGGGCGTGGATTTGAACAACGTGGGCGTCTCGACTTCCAGAAAACCCTGCTCGTCCATGAACACGCGCGTGGCTGTGGCGACCTTGCTGCGGATGCGAAGATTGCGGGCCATTTCAGGCCGGCGCAAATCGAGATAACGATATTGCAGGCGCAATTCCTCGTTTACCTTCGCGGCGATTTCCGGGTCGTCCACCGGGAATGGGAGCACTTCGGCCATGTTCAACACCTCCAGCGCAGTCACGGCCACTTCGATTTCGCCGGTGGCGATCTTGGGATTGTTCGTGCCTTCGGGACGCTGGCGCACCTTGCCGGTGACGCTCACCACGCATTCGCTGCGCAACGCCGCGGCGCGTTCGAACAGTTCCTTGGGCAAATCCGACGGGTCGAAAACGGTTTGCGTGCGGCCTTCGCGGTCGCGCACGTCGATGAAAATCAGACCGCCCAAATCGCGGCGGGAATGGACCCAGCCGGACAAAGTCACCGTTTGCCCGATTTGCGCCGGGCGAAGCTCGTTGCAATGATGCGTGCGTTTCATGAATACAAGTCCTATCCAACATGGCCGCGGAGCAAATGCGCCCACCGCCTTTTCATTCGCCAGCCGATGCCAACGAAACGAAAGTACAGTTTGGCCGCAAAACGCCGACAATTCAAAGGTAAAATTAACGGGCATGGCTGCGCACTATTTCCGAAGCAGCACGGGCCTGATTTGAGCCGAAAAAAATGCGGAAAAACCAACGACATTTTTGTGCGGGCCGGGGGCTGGACGCCCCGGAAAAACTTGTAAAATCCCTCAAAAAATGCTTCATTCTGCTGTGGCTTTGCTGCGCTGTATAAAATCACGCAAGGGTGCTGTACTCACGGCGGCGGTATTTCTATTGTGTGGCCTGCAACCGCTTTTGGCTGCCCCGCCCGCCGGTTATTACGAAGTTTGGGGTGACGAGTTCAATGGAACCTCGCTCGACACGACCAAATGGGATTACTGGGTCCCGGGCTCATGGGGAAACGCGGTGAATGTCTCCAACGCCGTTTCGGTAAACGGCAGCAACCTGGTCATCACGACTTATTCGGCCAACAACACGAATTACACTTCCATCATCGCCTCGGACAATCATTTTCGCCCGCGTTACGGATATTATGAGGCGAGCATCAAATGGGGCGACACGAACGGCGAATGGTCGGCGTTTTGGTTGCGCTCGCCGACGATGGGCACCTGGTTGAACGACGCGTTCGTTTCCGGCGCGGAGATCGATTGTTGCGAGCATCGCTACGTGGGCATCTATCACACCAATTACATCGCGAACATCGTTTCCGACAACATCCATTGGAACGGTTATGGTTCCCAGGAACAAAACGCAGGAAGCCCGAACGTTGGCTCGAACCTGCAAAACGGTTTTCATACTTACGGCCTTTTGTGGAACGGCCCGACTTATTCATTTTCCATAGACGGTTCGCAGGTCTGGGACGGAACGCCGGCACCGCTCTTTGGCAGCGATGTGTACATCATCCTGAGCAGCCAGGTGGATGACACCTCGACGACGTGGGCGGGTTACATCCCGGCGGGCGGTTACGGCAGCCAGTCTTCAAGCGTCATCAAATACACCGTGGATTATTTCCGATATTACGCGCCGACGAATGTGCTTTTTTGGAGCGGAGCAAGTTCAGCTTATTGGACCAACTCGGCGAATTGGGTTTCCAACATGGTCCCGGCGGCGAACTCCGATTTGACGTTTTCTTACCTGACGAAAACCGCAAGCACCACGCTTGGCAGCAATTATACCGTGGACGGTCTCATCTTCCTCAACATGACCAACACTCCCTCCATCAACGGAAGCAGCACACTCACGATCGGCGCGGGAGGGATTGACATGGTCGCTGCAAATCAAAATGTCACGTTCACCGCGCCAATCATATTGTCCGCAAATCAACGATGGACCGTGGGCATCAACAATCCCGGCAATCTTCTGAACGTGAACACCAGCATTGGAGGTTCGGCGACGCTCACCAAGGCAGGATATGGCGCGTTGCTGCTGAACGGAGCGAACAGTTTTTCCGGTGTCTTGAACGTGGATACCGGCAGCAGCATCACCAACGACGGCATCCTGGTCGTCAACGGAACGAGGGCCATCAGCAATGTTGTATCGCCGATTTCCATCCGCAACGGCGGCATGGGCGTTTCGACACTCCAATTGTCCAACAGTGTCTATGTTTCGCAAGCGATCACCGCGGCCGGACGCAATACGAATGTGGCCGTGATTGATGCCGTGTCCGGCACGAGCAACACGCTTGCCGGCGGCGTGACTTTGACGGGCGGCGGCCCGAATTACATCATCGAATGCGATTCGGGCGCCCTTGATTTGACCGGCCCGATTTCCGCCAGCACAGCCAGCCCCTGCAACCTCACGCTGCAAGGCAACGGAAATTTTACGCTTTCGGGCGCCCTTCAAAACGGCAGCGCTTCTTTGCTTAGTCTTACCAAGACAAACAATGGCTCACTGACGATTTCCAGCGTAAACAATTTCAACGGCGGGATGACGAATTGGGGCGGAGGGTTGTTCCTAAACGGTTCGATAACTGGCCCGCTTGTTGTAAACGGCGGAACGCTTGCAGGAGTGGGCTCGGTTGGTGGCAGCGTGAACATTGCCGGTGGCGAGATTTCTCCTGGAACGGCAATCGGCAATTCCATCGGCACGTTGACGTTTGGCGGCGATTTGATTCTTGGCTCGAAAACGTTGACACTGATCTGCGTCAATGCGGCGACGCAAACGAACGGCGTATTGAACGCGGGCGGTTCGGTAACTTACGGCGGGCGCTTGTATATCGTCAACCAGGGCGGAACGCTTGACGGAGGGCAGAATTTCAAGTTGTTCAACGGGAGCACTTACTCGGGCCTGTTCGACACCCTGACACTTCCATCGCTGAATCCCGGTTTGCAATGGAGCACGAACGGATTGACAAACGGTATTTTATCCATCATCGGCCCGCCGCAAACGCTTGTCTTTACCAATTTGGGCGGCGGCCAGATGCAATTGAGCTGGGAATATGGGAACCTTCAAACTGCCACGAACGTTAACGGGCCTTACACGAACGTGGTCGGCGCGACTTCGCCTTATACAGTTGTCACCAGCAACAGCCAACAGTATTTTCGTGTCAGTCAATGACTCCGCCGGGCAGTCGCGCTTCCATGCGGGCGGCAACGGGCAGCGGAATGCCCGCACACAAACCAAGCTTCAGGAGTTCTTT
>DASRBR010000401.1:0-2532 GCA_035653495.1 Verrucomicrobiia bacterium | reverse complement strand
AACTTTCGCATGTGCCTCACGCGCGATCCGGAGAACAAACTGCCCATCGGCGCGCCGCCGAAATACAACGAGAAACGTTACGAGCTGCTGGCGCGCTACATCGAGGCATTGGTCGCTGCGGGAAAGACGCCCAAACTCGGCGACCTCATGCACATCCAACTGATGCCGAATGGAAAAACCGACATCAACAACAACGGCGCGTTCTCGACCGATTTCATCGGGGCAAATTACGATTATCCCGATGCCGATTACCATCGCCGTGAAGAAATCTGGCGCGAACATGAAGATTACACGCGCGGCTTCTTCCATTTTCTCGCCACAAGCAAGCGCGTGCCCGAAAGCATCCGCAAGGAAATGCAATCCTGGGGGCTAGCGAAGGACGAGTTTTGCGACACTCACGGCTGGCCGTATCAACTTTACATCCGCGAAGCACGCCGGATGATTTCCGATTACGTGATGACCGAGCACAATTGCCGCGAATCGCTCAAGCTGCCGGATGCCATCGCCCTCGCCGCCTACACGATGGATTCGCACAATTGCCGGCGCATCGTCCAGGACGGCCACGCAGAAAACGAGGGCGACACCCAAATCGGCGGCTTTCCGCCTTATCAAATTGCGTACCGCTCCATTGTCCCAAAACTCGGTGAATGCGAAAACTTGCTCGTGCCAGTTTGCCTTTCCTCGACGCACATCGCGTATGGTTCGATTCGCATGGAACCGGTCTTCATGGTGTTGGGCCAATCAGCGGCAGCGGCGGCTTGTGAAGCCATTCGCGAGCATCGGCCGGTGCAAAAAATCAAAATCAAAAAATTGCAAAAGGAATTGCTTGCTGAAAAGCAGGTTTTGGAGTGGCAGCAGAAAAAATAGCACGCAGCTTCTCGCGCCTCACGGCGTCGCGCCGAAAATCCGTTCGTGTTCCTGCATGGCGTAGCGGTCGGTGAAACCGGCGAGATAATCGCAGATGGCGCGTTCACGGCCGACCCTCCGGATGCGTTTGCGCGCCTGCTCGCCAACCTGTGATGGATTTTTGAGGTAATATTTGAAAAGGTCCTCAAGCATTCGCACCGCGCGCATGTTCGGCCCGTGCACGACCGGGTTAAAATAAAGATTGTCGTAAAGATATTCGCGCAATTCTGAATTCAATTCCCGGCGTTCAGGACTGTATTGAACCAGTGTGCGCGGCTGCAACCGCACATCATCGGCGCTTTGGACACCGGCCTTGAATATGTGGGTCTCGGTCGTCTGCACCACGTCCTTCACCTGCATGTCAATGAGGCAGCGGATGATAAAATACCGGCGGCATTCACCCGCCAACTCGCCGAATTCCTTCACCACGGTGCGCGCAGCGTCGCGCCAGATGCGCACGTCCTTGTAAAGTTCCCTTTCGGAGAGCAAGCCGGAATCAAGCCCGTCATCCAGATCGTGGCTGTAGTACGTGACTTCGTCGGCAAGATTGGCGACCTGCGCTTCGAGCGAGGAAGATTTTGCGTTGAAACCGCGCCGCTTGCTGGGGTGGTCGTAAGCGGTGAAATGTTTCACAAGCCCTTCGCGCACTTCCCACGTCAGGTTCAACCCGGGAAAGCCCGGATACTTCTGCTCCAATTCCTCCACGATGCGCAAGCTGTGGCGATTGTGCTCGAAACCGCCGTGGCGCTTCATCAGCCTGTTCAACACCGTCTCGCCCTTGTGGCCGAACGGCGAATGGCCAAGGTCATGCGCCAGCGCGATGGTCTCGGCGAGGTCTTCGTTGAGCTTGAGCGCGCGGGCGATGTTGCGCGCGATGGCCGCGACCTCCATCGTGTGCGTCAGGCGTGTGCGCAGATGATCGCCAGTGCCATTGAGAAAAACTTGAGTCTTGTATTCGAGCCGGCGGAATGCCCGCGAATGGATGACACGGTCGCGGTCGCGTTGAAAGTGGGTGCGCCATTCCGGAGGCGCTTCGTCGTATTTCCGGCCGCGTGTGTCGGCGCTGAATTGCGCGTAAGGGGCCAGGTTTTGCCGCTCGATTTGTTCCAGTTCCTGGCGTGTCCTTGGCATCCCGGTGGCCCTATTTTATTTCCAACAGTTGCCGCACGGAAACCCCGCGCAACTCGAAGAGCCGCCGGATGGTGTCCTCGATCAAATTGTTTGGGCACGAAGCGCCGGCGGTGATACCCACGGTGATCTTTCCCGGCGGAAGCCAGTTCTGCGTCTCAACTTCTTGATGTTTGTGCTGGTCGTAGTGCTGGATCAGCGTGTCCGACACCATCTTCGCCGCGTTCTTGATGAAATAGGTCGGCAGCTTCGCCTCGCCCATTTCGGCGAGATGCGAAGTGTTCGATGAATTGTATCCGCCGATCACCAGCAGCAAATCCATCGGCTCGCGCAACAATTTTTCCAGCGCATCCTGCCGGTCCTGCGTCGCGCCGCAAATCGTGTCGAAAAAACGGAAATGACTTTCAATCTGGTCCGCGCCGTATTTCTGGATCATCGCCTGTTTCAAACGCCGCTGCACTTCCTCGGTTTCTCCTCGGAGCATGGTCGTTTGATTCG
>DASRBR010000400.1:0-4745 GCA_035653495.1 Verrucomicrobiia bacterium | reverse complement strand
CGTTGGCGGCTGCGGGGCTGTTGAAACTCTCGTAATAAGCATTACCGGCGGGAGTTTCCTGCAGGTCTGGCGGACCGGGCGTAAAATTCCCGTTCGCATCGCGCTGATAGAAAATGCTTCCGTGCGCGAGCGGAATGTATTCGAAAGGATTGTTATTACGGTAATAAAGAAACTGCTGAATTTTTGAAGCAATCGGATTCTGAATCACGGGCGTTTCGACGCCGGTCTGAGGCGCGTTATAAACCAGTTGGCCCAGATAATTGAACGCGATGTACGGCATGGCGACGTTTACCGCGGTATTGGTCACGAACGGGATGGGAAAAGAATTCGTCGAAAATCCCGGCGCATAAGCCAAGCCGTTCGGATCAAGTTCAAAAGGATAAACGAACTTGTTCGTTGCGATGTAAATGCCGCTCGGCAACGAGCGCCATGAAGTCCAATAACGCGGCGATTGCTGGCCGGGCTGGTCGCCGACCGAACGGTATGAGAACAGCGCGTAAGTGGTGTATTGGCCCTGGTAAAGATTGGTCATCATCGGCCAGAGATTCGGATCGGTAGTCACGGTTTGCGTGATCCATGGCGGCACGAAGACCATGTAAATGGTCGTGTGGTTGGCGATGGCCAGGCGGCGCGCGTAAGCGATGTCATCCAACATCTGGCGGTCGGCGGCGACCATGGAATTGGATTTCGTCATGCCGCGAATCGCCGGCAAACCAATCGTCGCCAGCAATCCGATGATGACAATCACCACCAACAGTTCGAGCAAAGTGAAAGCTGAGGAAGCGCGGAGTGCGGTAGGGACGGACCGCTGGGCCGTCCGCGGATCCCGCATGCGGGACAGCGCGATGTCCCTACCTTCAAAACTGTACTGATTTGACGCTCCGAACTTCATGGCCTTGACATTTGTTTTCTTTACCAGCTTGTGATGTTGTCTGTGTTTACGCCGGCGTTGGCTTTGAAACCGGTGCTGGCTTGTCCATCTGGACCGAGCGACCAAACCGTCACCGGACCGTTCACCGCAAAGTGGTCTCCATTGCCTCCGGCATCCACAGTATTGGCAGTGCCATCAACGCCTGAGGCACCACCTCCAACCGGCTGCGAAACATTCTGTGTGCAATAAATTGCGTCGTAGGTCTTGCCGTCATAATTCGCATCCAGCGAGATGATGTATGGATTTCCCCACGGATCGCGAAACACATAATCCGATCCGATGCCCGGAGAAAAAGTGTCGCCGGTCATTTTCGCATTCAGGAACTGGATGTGCTGCGTGTTTTTCGTGTGATTTGGGTTGGATGCAGGTGTGCCGTCGGCGTAAGTGGTAATGTCCATCAGGATGCAAACGACTTCTTCATTGGCAGCTTGATAACCATTGCCGCCGTTATTCTGGATGCTGGGCGGATTGCCACCTCTCGAGTTCATTTTCAGAGCCGCGCCACGGTCCTGGGTGCCGAACGTGAAATCCGGATTTGCAGCATTGGCAGCAGCGGTGGATATCGGCAACCGGCTGTAAATGGTTTCATAATGGTTGACGGCGGAAACTATCTCCTGCATCTCCACCTTTGCCCGCGTGATCCTCGCCTTCTGCCTTGCCATGGCAAGAACCGGCAACAGCAGCCCGGCCAGGATTACGATGATTGCAATCACCACCAAAAGTTCGATCAAGGTGAAGGCAGAATGAGTTCGGAGTACGGTAGGGACGGACCGCTGGGCCGTCCGCGGATCCCGCATGCGGGACAGCGCGATGTCCCTACCTTCAAAGCTGGATTGATTTGACGCACCGAACTTCATGGCCGTGATCGTTTGATTCTTTTACCAACTGCAAACGTTGTCTTTATTTACGCCGCCGTTGGCTTTTATGGGTAAATTATTGATGTTATCATACGTCCCCGCCTGGCCATCAGGTCCCATCGACCAAACCATCACGGGACCATTGACGGCAAAGTGATCTCCAGCGCCGTTCGCATCCACAGTATTGACAGTTCCATTGATTCCAGCCGTCCCACCGCCTGTCGGCTGCGAAACATTCTTGGTGCAATAAATCGCATCGTAAGTCTTGCCGTCATAATTTGCATCCAGCGAAATGATGTAGGGATTGCCCCACGGGTCGCGATAGACATAATCCGAGCCGACGCCGGAAGAAAACGTGTCGCCTGTCATCTTCGCATTCAAAAATTGTATCTTTTGCGGGTTCTTCATGTGATTTGTGTTACACGTGGAATTGCCATTGGTGTAATTGGCGATATCCATCAGGATGCACATCACCTCTTCGTTGGCGGCTTGATAGCCATTGCCGGCGTTCACAATTGAAGGTTCGTTTTGGCCCCTCTGGTTTTTAAGCGTCTGGCCTTGATCCACCGTGCCGAACGTGAAATCCGGATTCGCAGCAGCCGCAGCAGCGGTGGAAATCGGCAACCGGCTGTAGGTGGTCTCGTATGAGTTGATGGCGGCGACGATGTTTCCGATCTCCGTTTTGGCCTTGGTGATCTTGCCCTTCTCCTTGGCCTTGGCAAGCACCGGCAGCAACAGCCCGGCCAATGTCGCGATGATGGCAATGACGACCAGCAGTTCAATCAACGTGAACGCGGCACGATTAAAAGGGCGATTCTTCATGAGTTTGGTTTGGTTTTGACGAAAAGGAAATTGAATAAAACGATGGATAGCGTGTATGCGCCAAGGCTGCGCCAAATAAAAATTCTGCCTTTCAAGGTAGGGACGGCGCGCTGCGCCGTCCGAGCGGATCCCGCATGCGGGACAGCGCGATGTCCCTCCCATAAGAGAAGAACGCAGGGCGATGTCCCTACCCCAAATGCGCGGCGTCCACGCGCGGTCGCGCCAATTCACGTGGAGCGAACGGACCAGCCTTTGCGATTTAAGATGAAGTATCATAACGTTCCTCCGTTCAATTTCAGGGTCCAATGACCTGCGGGTCTGTGCTCCAGTTGCTGAAGCGGTACGTCTTGCCGCTATATTTCACATCCATCCATAAATCGTACGAATTAGGATTGTTGGTGGGATGAGAATAATTGTAATGCCACGGATTAATCGGGTTGCCTCCGCCCACAATGGCTGGATTTATATTGGTCGGCCCGGACGCTGGCACGCCAAGAACAGTGAAGTTGACTGATCCCTGTGGCGTTGTGCCAACCACAAGCAGATGCTGAGTCGCTTTCAAGCCCGCATAATAATCTTTTGCCGGGCTGCTTGGATCACCGGACGCATTCATGAAACCGCTTATTCCGGGGAATAACCCGCCGACCTGCGCCGTCGTCAAAGTTTCTCCCGAAACAGGAGATTGGAAGCTTCCAGGTCCATTCGCGCCAGGCGTGACGGTCATCCCCGTCAATTCATAAAACAATGGTGTTTGGATGCAGGTGGGATCGTTTGTGTTGTCCGGTGGATAATAGCCTTTGTCCTTCTTGTAACTTTCAATGGTGGTAACAAGCGCGTCGCGTTCGGCAGAGACGCGTGTTTGCGTTTTCTTCGCGCTTGCAATGCTTGCCGTTCCAAGAATCAATCCCGCCAGCAAACCAATGATCGCAATGACGACCAGAAGTTCGATCAGGGTGAACGCAGTGCGGAGTTCCGATTGCGGATTGCGGATTGCGGATTGCGGAATTCGACCCTGCCCTTCAGCCCGGGTAATCTCCCGTTTCTGGATTAAAAAAGAGAAGTTCATAGGATTGAGGTCATCGTCAACGTTCACGCAACTCCTGTTCCATGCGCTCGCTGAGCCATTGTTTGATCATGCTCTGGTAATTCAGGTACCGCGAGCGGGCCACGCGCTTGATGCGCGCGAGCATCCGCGGGTCCATGCGCAGGGTGATGGTCACCGATTCGGAAGATTCGCTGCTGACGGCCACCGCCGATTCCATCAGGCGCAGGTCCGGACGGTATTCGGCCCAAAAATCGGCCTCGGCCACCTCGCTGTCGAAGATCGGCACATCCTCCCAATTGGCAAATGAATTCATAACGAATCGTTCGCATTTGGTAGGGACATCGCGCTGTCCCGCATGCGGGATCCGCTCGGACGGCCCAGCGGTCCGTCCCTACCTCATCTAAGATCGCCAGGCGCACACGCGACAGTTCGCAATTATCCGCCACGAACTTTCCGGCCATTCCGGCCTGTCCTGCCGCTCCAATTTCATGTAACTGCCCCTTCATCACTACTGCGCCAACGCCCGATCCATTTTGCGTTGATAAAAAAACCGTTCTTCAGGCTCCATCGGACGGGCCAGCAGAACACGTATCTGCTTTCCGTTCGTCCGGTAAACGCTGAAGATGCCGACGCCTCCCGCAGACATGCCCAGATTAAAAAATCGGGCCTGGACCGAAAACCGTGGCGTGTCCGGCAACAACTTCACCGCAAAAGGATCCTCAAAGGATTCCTCAATCTCCTGTCGCGTCAAAGAACTTTCCAAAGTGAAGGGCGAGTTGTTCCAATCAAACTCCATAAGAGTTTCCGGCTATATATCGCCCACACAATGTATTTACATTGTGTTTACGCTTCGCGGCGATAGTTGTCAAGGGCAAAAACAACATTTTTTTAAAAAAATGCATTGAACCGCCAAAGCATAGCAATCCCAGTAAGTTGCGAAAGGAAAAAGTAGCTGGCAAAAAGCCCTCAAAGACTGATTTTCACATATTGAGCGAAAAAAGGCCTTTGAGATAAAAATTCCAAATCCCAAGCACCAAGCACCAGAGAACATCCAAACAACAAACGTAAAAAAGCCTGCGGGTCTCTCTTA